>CAZGIC010000126.1:0-5486 GCA_964526435.1 uncultured Lachnospiraceae bacterium
AAGCAAGACATGGCAAGGCATTCCAGGGCTTACTTAAGAGATATTTCGGCTAATACTGATTTAGCTTAAAAATAAAAAGGAAGTAAAACTTTTGTTTTACTTCCTTTCTTTATAACCACTGCAAATAAAGTAAAACTTTTGTTTTATTTCCTTGCTCCTATATTGCTCCCTTGTAAATGACTGTTACTCTTTACATCTAATTTTGCCTCCCTTTTAAGGGAGGTGCCCGAAGGGCGGAGGGTTTTATTCCCACATTTAAATTCCAATTTAACCGGCACCTTACCATACAATACTATCGTAGGGGCACTTCAGCACTTTCGCTTTCAGCGAAAGCCGACCCATTGAATCGGAAGAAGTATCCGACGGCATCTTTGATGCCGCTTTTGACTTAGTCAAAAGTTCTGAATCGTGTCGTCCGGATATTCTTCCGGTGCAATTTATTAATCGCCCGCAATTTTTATATATACCACGATAGCTGACAAAGACCCAATTCATCTTAAACCCTAAATCAAAATTATTATTTACATTAAAATATCTTCCCTCAAATCTTCACTATCTTTTTCATCTTCATTATCTAAACTGAATTTTGTGTTATAACAAAATATAAAAAGAGCTGCCAGTCTGAGAATATATACAATATGATCCCATATAATTTCATAACTTATCCCATCATTAATTACATAAACAATCAATATAGCAATATAAATTACTGCACATATTAACACACTTAGCAAACTTATTCTTTTTAACTTCCTGAACCTTTCGATACTTTTAATTTTCCGCAGGCTGTTAATTGTAAGCAATAAGAACATAATACTGACGCATATATATACAACAATATATCTTGCAACTGATCTTAAAACCGCATATCTCCACAAACTTATCCTCACCCAATCCAAAGAAGAATATAAATCTACCAGTGAATTAAAAGTTGATATATACCTTATTACTCCAAAAACACTTCCTATAAATAATACACCAAATCCTGCTGTAAATATTCTGTTCAAACCATTCTTTTCAGTACTTTTATTTTCTTTTATAAAACCAACTGCAAGCAGTACTGTACCAATAATGTCAGTAAAATAGTGAATATTATAAATATTGGTATAATTATACTCCAATACAAACACATAGTTTCCATAACGAATCAACAAAATCAAAACATATAACAAAAGCAGAACTAAAATAATATTATGATCCCTTTTTGTGCTTTCAAATCCGAACCACCCTCTGCACTCCTTAACATTCACACTTTCATCACTAATGTTATCACTTTTGTTATCACTGATGTTATCAATTTTGTTGTCTATCTTGTTATTACAATAAGGACATATAACAGAAAATTCCGATATTTTCTTTCCGCATTTTGGACACTTAATCATGTATTTCACTTCCTTTCCATTATATTTATTCTATAAATCTCTTTTTTTACTGAATAACTCATTGTATCTTACTTCATCCATAATTATTCACAGCTCTTATTGACTCCTGCCTATATTTTGCCAGCCGGAAACATCACATTGTCCACGTCTGTTGTATCCCACAGCCACTGCTGTTCCGTCACTTTTCAATCCTGCTGTATGATAACCTCCTGCTGATACTGCTACAATATCTGTCCAGCTGCCCACATTACATTGTCCATCATCGTTATATCCCGCAGCCACTGCTGTTCCGTCACTTTTCACTCCTACTGTATGTGAATTTCCTGCTGATATGGCAACAATATCTGTCCACCCCTTTACATCACATTGTCCAGAGCTGTTACTTCCCACTGCCACTGCTCTTCCGTCACTTTTCACTCCTACTGTATGATCATCTCCTGCTGATATGGCAACAATATCTGTCCACCCCTCTACATCACATTGTCCAGAGCTGTTACTTCCCACAGCCACTACTGTTCCGTCACTTTTCAATCCTACTGTATGATATTCTCCTGCTGATACTGCCACAATATCTGTCCAGCTATCTACATTACATTTCCCGTACCAGTTAGATCCCACAGCCACTACTGTTCCGTCACTTTTCAATCCTACTGTATGATAATCTCCTGCTGATACTGCTACAATATCTGTCCAGCTATCTACATCACATTGCCCCTTGTCGTTATTTCCCACAGCCACTACTGTTCCGTCACTTTTTAATCCTACTGTATGACCTAATATACTACTTCCTGCTGATACTGCTACAATATCTGTCCAGTCATCTACATTACATTGCCCATCGTCGTTATCTCCCACAGCCACTGCTGTTCCGTCTTTTTTCAATCCTACTGTATAATCATATCCTGCTGAAATATATGAATTATTTAAATAATTTTCTCCCTGTATATCACTTACAATGTTCTTTATTTCTGAAATTTCTTCACTTACGTCTATTTTATCTGAAATTTCTTCCAATTGAGATATAGCAGTGTAATAATCCCCCAATCCGTCAGCAGACATAACTTCATCTATTATTTTTTCTTTTCGGGCAACACCATACTTTTCTTTTGAATCTTTAAAATTTTCTAAAGATTCAAATATTTCAGCAGCTTCACTGTAACTTTCATTCTCCAAAAGTTCAACAGCCTCATTATATTTATTTAACTTCAATCTATAATTCACTGCCAAACCGGCACATATCCCAACAACACAGATTATTAATATCACCGATGATATTTTTATGATCTTTTTATTTTTTTCCTGTCTTTCTTTTTTCAATCTGGCTTCTTCTTCAGCCTTTTCCTGTCTTTCCTTTTCAAGCCTTGCTTCTTCCTCAATCTTTTTCCGCCTTTCAGCCGCCAGCCTCTCCCTTTCGGCTTCTTCATACTTTTCTTTTTCTTCTTCAAGGAAAGCCCTGTCACTTATTTTTTTTAACTCTTCTCTGCCTGCACCGCAGTTAAAACAACTTTCATTTTCATTATTATTAGGCTGTCCGCATACACACTGCCAGTATTCATCATATTCAGTAAAGGCATATGTATAATTAATTTTCTCTTTATCACATTCTCTTTTGTACTGGTCATATAATTCCCCGAAATGCTCAAAACTGTTTACAGGCGTTGCCATTTCTTCAAGATATGTATCATTTTCATTTTTCCATACACTGCCATCTGTAAATGCGATTTTCGTAATTTTCACGGCTATATCCCCTATAACCTTTGTATCTGCATTTATTGCCTGCTTTCCCCCGAATGCCTCTGCCTTAGCTGCATTTAACCCTACATAAGCATTTTCTTTTAATGTCATCAGATAGTCTTTTGTATCGTCATAACAGTCAATATCCAGAAATACAGATTTAATAACCTTGTTACCTGTATTCCTCAGCTGTATCTGTATAATATTTTTACCTGTATCATTATTTAAAAGAATATTGTAATTTTCAACCTGAACAGGACAACTCCCATTTCTCAGTATTCCTTCAAATTTCTTTATTATAGTATATTTTCCCATATATTCTCCTTTCTAAAACAACAAATGAAATTTGTTGTTTTGGAAGCAGTTATTGTCAAAAAGTTAGCACCCCGCCGGAGCTGTCGCCGTTCTCTCAAAAACCACACCAATTAATTAAGATTCTGTCGCACCTACAGAAAATACTTTATCGTCATTATCAAAATATCCTTTTAATATTTTGACATACTTATCACTATCAGGAATTTTACTAAGCTCATCAAATATCTTATTTTCTATTGCTTTATATTCCATTCTCATTCTTTTACTATCATTAATACGCCTGTTACAGCTTTCCATTGAATCATAATATTCATCCATTCTTCCTTTATTTACCATATCCCTTAAACCGGAACTCATACCAATTCCATACGTTAATTTAGGTCTAAGAGGCTTAGTCAGCAGTCCCGTTGCATAATTACAGCTTGCTATACTAAATAAGGAATTTCTCTTCCTTATGAGCTGGCTTATATCCACACCATTTTTCTTAGCAAATTCTATAACAGAATTTATTTCATTATCTCTTTTTTCTCGACTTTCTTTAGCAAGTTGTTCCTCTCTTTCTTTTTCTAATCTCTTTTTTTCTTCTTCCGCTTTCATATTTTTAAACAATGCAACAATTACAATAGCAAAAATAATAATTGCCCATGGATATTCCATAAAAAATACAATAAGCAATAAGATAAATATTATTAAAAAAACTGCCCACATAAAAATTCACCCTTCCATCAATTTATTACATTATTATACTTTTATTATAGCCCGTTATCGGACAATTGTCAATAAAATAACAATATTGTAGATTTATTGTAAACATTTATAACTCATTGGCAAAAAATTCCATGACTTACTTAAGAGATATTTCGGCTAATACTGATTCAGCTTAAAAATAAAATAAAACTTTAGTTTTACTCCCTTTCAAAAACAACAATTTTTTTGTTGTTTTTGAAGCAGTTGTTGTCAAAAATAAAGCGGATTTTAAATTTTACCTATTATCACACTAAATCGGCTTACACCATAATAAGTCCCATCATAATTTGCTCCCATCAATCCAACTATATATCCGGTTGTAGTATTAACATATATTCTGCTGTAACCGTTTGTAGAGCTATTTAATGATGCACATACATACCCATTTTTTTCAAGCTCCTTACAAAAAACGTTTAAAGCCTTAGAGTAGCTTGAAACACTGTTATAATAACCTGTACTGCAATAACGATAAATAGTTTTGCCGTCTAAATACGTTTTTTCTATTAATTTTGTTTCTGTTGCTGTTGCAAAATCCGGTATACCGCTGCCTGCTTCATACATTTCGCTTGCAGCCAAAGTCTGGCTTACTAACATAAACACAAGTGTAATTGTCATAAATATTGCAATTATTTTTTTCATTGAAAACATCTCCTTTTCAAAAAGATAACACCCGATCCTTTATTTGGATTTATGTACGATCTGCTATAAATATTTTTCTTATGATCACTGACCCCAAATACATATCCCTTTTGTGTTAAATAATAATGATATATCTTTGAATTTCCCTCATTGCCTCCCTTTCTGTCACAGTTTCTGATTTAGCCGTTACCTCTTTTGTAGTTTCATTTAGATATTGCTCTTGTTGCTCTCCTGCCCCCAGGCAGTTAATACATGTAACATACAGCACAGCAATACAATAAACCTTCTCTTAATTATTATAACCTCCTTAATCATTCTTTAATTTGTTTTTAATTTTATATTAAAAATTATAGCCCATTTACGGGCAATTGTCAACAAAAGAATAACATTGTAGATTTATTGTAAACATTTATAACTCATTAGCAAAAAATTCCATGACTTACTTAAGAGATATTTCAGCTTAAAAAAAGGTTCTGCAATATTTGATGTGGTCATTACCGTGCCCGAAGGGCGGAGGGTTTTATTCCCACATTTAAATTCCAATTTAACCAACACCTTACCATACAATACTATCGTAGGGGCGATTATTAATCGCCCGCAATCTTTCGGTGCAAGGTGGATTATAATATCAAGTGCAACACCTAAAAAAAATAGTAGACTTCATATCAA
>CAZGIC010000127.1:0-5451 GCA_964526435.1 uncultured Lachnospiraceae bacterium
CCATCAAGTTTTCCGCAAACAAGCTGTAAAAAACAGCTTGTTTACAGAAAAGTTCTGTCCTTTGGTTGCATAGGCGAGCAGTATTGCGGAGCAATACGACCAGCCTCAGGTGAAATGCGATTTCACCTTGCGAATTAAAGTCTGCGACGCTAATTGCAGGTTAACTGTTCAAAAACTGCAATTTTTCTTGAAAATTAAGTTAATTGACAGTCTGAAGGCTCCCCTAATAACAGGAAGCCCTTTACAACTACATTTTTTCTACAGGAAAATAAATTTCAGTTTCCCACTCGCTCACAGGCAGATTATCCACATGAGATTTTGTATATATCTCATATGGAGGTGCCGTAATTTTATAGCCATTTGCATTTATCCACTTTACAACAGAAGCATATGCCTCTGTAAGGTTTGCATAAGTGAAAATCCATATCTTTTAAGGCGGTTTATTGTAAGCATATCATTTAACTGACTTTCATCATAATACCTGTAACCAGTAAGCTTGTCAACTTTAGCAGGCTTTAACAACTCCACCTTATCATAGTATCTCAAAGTTTTTATACTTACAGAACATATTTTAGAAAACTGTCCTATACTTATAAGCATTTTAGTCACCTCTCATAATCGATTATGATAACAGTATAATCTATCCCCTAAGGGGAGTGTCAACAGTAAATTTCAAAAAACTTGAATTACGTTGCAAAAACAACAACATAACCTATGCAACAGCACTTTCAGATATTTCAAAATATATTTATAACTGTCGGTTTATTGTTTTTTAAAGCATATTTCATTGTATTATATGCTCCCCCATAGTCAGATTTAACATATGCCACCATATAATCAGACTTATCAGCCATCCATCTGTTTCTCTTGGCAATAGCTCCTTTCGGAAAAATATCGCCCATATCAGGTTCAATTATTTCATCATACAATGAATAATAATACTTCCCGTTTTTCAGAATATCTTTTGTAATATATGGGATAATAAGGCATAATTTTATATTGCTGTGTTTTTCTTTAAATTTTCTCACACATTTACTGCATATATTGTCAAAATCACCCATTCCACCTGTATAAAAAATATTTACGCCTTTATTTTCTATTAAATCCTTAATTATTTCCGTCACCTTATATTCAACTTCAAATTTATTAACAATATTTCTGTGACCGCAAAACATACAGATAATATTTCTCATACCCTACCTCATTAACTGCATATCGTTATCATTTACTTTTATAATAACTCAATTTATACATAAGGTCAACAATTTTTTAACGTTACGCAATTAAACGGCAAGTCGTTAATGTTTGTTTTTCTTATTTTATAAAATATTAATAATGAATATTAAATTAATATTTTCAGGAGGAGCAAAAGTGAGCCTTAAAGAAGCATTCAGAAACAGAATATTTGAACTTTGCCGCGAAAACAACATTTCAATTAATAAACTAAGCACAATATGTGGCATAACCCAATCGACATTAAACAGTATTATAAATACAGGAAGCAATGACCCCAAACTCTCTACAGTAAAGAAAATATGTGACGGGCTTGAAATCACCCTTGCACAATTTTTTGACACACCGGATTTTAACAATCTTGAGCAGGAGATAAAATAGTCTGTATATTATAAATTCAGTAGTTTAAATTATTTGCCAACATAATATAAAAAACTGTCTTTCAATAGGTCAATTTACCATTTTCGAGGTTGTCATATCAGTCCTGTGGAACACAGCAATCAGAACACAGTTCTGATAATATATATGAGGTGATAGTGTACAATGAACAGATTAAAAGAACTTCGCAAGGAAAAAGGTTTTTCCCAAATAAAAATGCAGATGCTCACAGGAATAGATCAGAGTGACTATTCTAAAATAGAAAGAGGAAAACGATATTACACCTTTGAACAGTGCAAAAAAATAGCTTTAGCCCTTGACACAAGTATGGATTATCTGGCAGGATTAACAGATGAAAAGAAGCCTTATCCAAGGACAAAACAGTAAAAATAAGGAGCATTTATGACATTACAGGACGCTATAGTAAACAGAATATACAACTTATGCAATGAACGTAATATAACAATAAACAAATTAAGCATTATATGTGGCATAACCCAGTCCACTCTTAATAACATTATAAACAGAGAAAATAACATACCAACCGTCGCAACAATAAAGAAAATATGTGACGGTCTTGAAATTACCCTTGCACAGTTTTTTGACACTCCCGAATTTAACAGGCTTGAACAGGAGATAAAATAATATCTTTATATAAATAAGAGGTCTTGCTAAATTCGCAAAACCTCTTTTAAAAAAAATTTTAACCATTATAACAGTTACTTATTATATTATATGCAATTTCTCTGGCAAAGGCACCTGAAGGTTCTTCACCTTTGCTGCCGTCAAGATGAACAGCAAAATATATCCTCTTCCCTGCATTTTCATAAAATCCCACATACCAGGCATTATCACTGTTTCCCGCACCGGTTTTACCATAAAACCCTTCATAATCTGTGGTCATAATATTTTTAAGTATTTGAATATTGTTCTCACTGTAATCTGTATTCCCCTCAAAAATATCAGCAAGAACACTCACACTCTCAACAGGAGAAATTTTAAGAGATGATTCCAGCCAGAAACCGTTGGTATCGGGAGTTGAATTTATATCGCTTCCCTCCCACTGACTTACATCACAGTTTCCATAGCCCAATTTTTCCAGGTCAGCACTTATTTTATCTTTTCCCACTTCATCAATAACTTGTCTGTAATACCATACACAGGAATTCTGAAAGGCTTCTTTCAAATTGACATCCCTATTCCATATATCCATATCATACTGATATCCGCTGTAATTCATTTTGGACTCTTCCGAAGTCACAACTCCGTTTTCAAGTCCCTCAAGGGTAGATATAATTTTAAAAGTTGAACATGGTGAATATCTTGTATTACTTTTTTCACTGTTGTAAATATCGTAGCTGTTGTCATCATAATTGTAAAACACACTGCAGCCCTGAAAATCGTCAAAATACTGTGAATAATCAACATCATTCATTTTTACTGTATTCACATTATTTTCAATCACATTTTCCGTTACACTTTCCGTCTCGTTCATAACTGCTGCATTTTTATCCTCTGTATTGCATCCAACACAGTTCACAGCTAACATTCCCATTAATAATACCCCAAATAATTTTTTCACAATAATCGCTCCTTTAATATTACATTTGTAGTATGCTCTATATATTACAACAGTAATATTAAATTGTCAATAGTTTTTTTTATTTTTTTATTTTTTTACTTTTACCAATATTTCATTTATTGCCTTGACATAATTAATAAAAGGCAGTAAAATGATATTACAATCGTAATACAGGAGGTAAATAAAATGAACACCCCGCAGATTTCAGAATCAGAATATGAAGTACTGAAAGTAATATGGGACAATGAGCCTGTAAGCACAAACGAAATTGTTGACATAGTAACAAAAACACACAACTGGAATATGCGTACAGTCCACACCCTTATATCACGCCTTGACAAAAAAGGTGCTGTATGCCACAAAAAGGAAGGCAGAACATTTGTATACTCATCTCTTATAAAAAAAGATGAATACATTAAGACAGAAAGCAAATCATTTTTAAAAAAATTTTATGACGGCACAGCAAACAAAATGGTTATGAACTTTATAAAAAACGATATGCTTTCTGAAGAAGATATAGAAGAGCTCAGGAACATACTTAACAAGAAGGAGTAATATGTTTACAGTCAGATTTTTAATTTCAAACATTATAATAACCGCAGTATTTATAATGTTTATAACCGTAAAAAAGCTTTTTGAAAACAAGCTTTCACCCAAAACATGCTATATGCTGTGGTTTCCTTTTATACTGCTGACAATATGTGCTTTTATGCCTTCTTTTAATTTAGCTGTTTCACTTAATAATGATATAGACGCCACAATAACAGAAATAACTTCAAAATCAGATTTAAATTATACATCTGATATAAATGATCTTTATGTGTCTGTCAGAAGTTACAGCTTTATTTTAATAATATGGCTTACAGGGATTTGCATCCATATTGCAATGCTTATTACAGGCATAATTAAGCTTAAAAAACTTACATACTGCAAAATAAACAACCCTCTTTTTGCAACCTGCTGTAAAAGATTAAATATAAAAGCCGATTTCTATGTAAGTACTGCTGTAAATTCACCTCTTTCCTATGGCATAATAAGTCCGAAAATCATACTTCCTGATATTAAATTAAATGATAAACAGCTTGAACACATTGTTGTACACGAGCTTATTCACCATAAACACAGGGACATATTGCTAAACTATATACTCTGTATTATAAATGCTCTTTACTGGTTTAATCCTTTTATATACATAGCCTTTAACAAAATAAGGCTTGATATGGAAATTTACTGTGATTACACGGCAATAAAACATACAGGAAACAACATTGACTACGGAAATACAGTCATAAGCCTTACGGAACAAAACAGCAGACTAAAAACAGCCTCTTATATGTTAGGCAGAAAAGGAGAACTTAAAAACAGAATAACAAGAATAGCTGATTTTAACAAAAAATATTCATCTCTGTACAGAAGATCTGTAATTTCATTACTTATGATTATATCTCTTACAGCTTCTCTCATTATAAACTGTTTCGGATACACAATTACCGATAATTACAACAAAAATATCAATATCAATCAAATTGATTTAAGCAGTTACTTTAAAGATTATGAAGGCTGTTTTATACTATATGATACTCTGAACGATAGTTATTTCGTCTGGAATGAAGATATGGCAAGAGAAAGGGTATCTCCTTACTCAACATACAAAATAGCAATTGCTTTAAACGGACTTGAAAATGGTATAATAACCACAGACAACAGTTATATGAGCTGGGACGGAACATCATATCCCTTTGAAGAGTGGGAAACTGATCATGACCTTAACTCTGCCATGAAAAACAGCGTAAACTGGTATTTTCAGAATATAGACAGAAATTTTACTATGGGAGAAATTTCAGACTTTTTAAAAAGAATTGATTACGGCAATAGGTCAGTTGGCTATGACAAAGAAAATTACTGGCTTGAAAATTCTCTCAAAATATCTCCTCTTGAACAGGTTCAGTTTTTAAAGGGAATATATAACAATGAATATAATTTTGATGAGAACAACATAAACGCTGTACTTAATTCAATAAAGCTCTCCAATAATCTCTACGGAAAGACAGGTACAGGTATGATAAACAATAAAACCACAAGCGGCTGGTTCATAGGTATGAATGACAGATATATATTTGCTGTAAGAATAACAGGTGATAATGCCACAGGCACCATTGCATATGAAATAACAAAAAATATATTATTAAAAATGAGCGAATAGATTACATTCGCTCATTTTTATTATTGAATCGGATAAGTGCTATCAATTATATATT
>CAZGIC010000128.1:0-5346 GCA_964526435.1 uncultured Lachnospiraceae bacterium
GCTTAAATTTTCAGCTTCGCTTAATACTTTTCTTACAGTCTGCTTTGATACAAGAAGGGCTCCTGTATCATTTACGCTCTTATTTACAACATAGAATGAACTGTCATAGTTATAATAATTGGATGTGTCTGTGCTGCCGTCACTTAATTCAAATGTAATTGTAACTTCCGGATCCCCCTGAATTTCGTAATCGGTCAGAATATCGTCAAAGCTTATTCCCACAACAAGTTCATAGAAATCTGTGAAAGTACTTCTGTCTACCAAAGTACCATTGATGTAAGTATTTCTGAAATCCTGTGTGACACCTTCATCAACTTCACGGTAGTCATTTTCGCCTTCAGCCTTAAAATCTACGGTATATGTTTCATCACCTTCTATAATTATCTTGTCTACTTTTGAACGCTGATAGAGTGATATAAATTTTTCAACAAAATCTGCTACAGAAGCGTTTTCAAAAGGTCTTATGGCATTGTATGTCATTGTGAAAACTTCAGGTCTGTCGTTTACCATAACATATACATACCCATTGTCTGTATCAGGAACAAAGTTACCTGTTTTTACGGATATTGAATTATCCATATCGGCAATATAAATAGAGCACACAGGTGTGTCAAGACCATATACAGACAAATCAGATGGATCTATATCTACTAAATCTGTTATATTAAGACTGTCCAGATTTATAAGAACACTTCCCTGCAGATTATAGGGATAAACAAGCATATTTTCAATAGGTTCTTCCATTATAAGGGTAGCAAGTCCGTTATTTTCTGCATATTCACGGGCAAGAGGATTGTCGGAATCATATTTTATAAGAATGTTATCTTTGTCATCCTGATAGCTTATTGAAAGTTCCTGTATTGTATCACTGTCTATCTTGGGCAACGTCTTGTCAACCATATCATTAAGTCCGTATTCAAGGCAGTTAAGCCTTGCGGAATTTACCATATATATGGTGTTGTCATCATTTAAACTTACATAATAGTATTTGTTATCTGCTGTCAGAGAACCAACATTTATTGTAATATCTTCGCTTGAAGCAACAACGGCAGGGTTATCAAGAGAATATTTTGCCATATCCTGAGCATCTTCTTCAATAATACTTTCAGCATACAAACTTGTAAAAACTCTTGACATTGTATTGAGTACAGAAGAATTGAATGTGCTGTTGTAGCCTTCAATGGTCCATGTATCTCCGTCTTTATTAAATACAAAGTTTCCGTTGCTGTTTTTTACTGTAAATGAGTCTATATTGCTTAATGATGTTATCTGTGTACCCAAATCTTCCATTGATATACTTTCGTCTGCATTTTCTTCAGTTTCATCAGCTGAATTGCCTGAAGCAAAAATATAAACAAGAAACAAAAGAACAAGTACAACTATTGCAATTATAAGTGAATATAACTTTTTCTTCATTACTTATTTCTCCTTACTACCCATACAATAAAGCCTGCTGCAAATAAAATACCTGGTATTACAATCCAGCTGACTATTTTAATCCTTGTTGCTGTTCCTGCAGGTACAACTATAGACGGATTTAACAGACTCTTTGATGAAATTGATATGTTGTCGGAACTGTCGTTGAGCCAGTTCAGTGCATTTACCACAAAGGTTGAGTTTGCGTCATTTACCATTGCATCTGTATTAGGGTCAATGAGATAATAGCTGCATCCTGATACAATGAGCTTTGTGGTGTGGGAAGTATCTGTATAGGTAGAGTCTGTAACTGCTACTGTAATATTAAATGGTCCTTCAATATCACCGGACTCCTTGTTTGCCGATTCATTGCCGTCTGCTTTTATATAAGCCTTACCGGTTGTGGTGAGCAGTGGTTCAATAACAAGTCCCTGTTTTTGATATTGAGTATTTACTATGCTCTGACATGCAACAGCAAGAGTATGATAATCTTTTGCTATAAGTGAAGCATTAATGTCATGATCTTCAATCTGAGGCAATACTGCATAAGGATAAAGCATATATGAGGATTCATCTCCTTCATATATGTAACCCTTTTCAAGAGTAACGCCGTAGGATTCTGCAATACTCATAAGATTTACACACTTTGATGTGTCAACTCCGCCTAAAAGCATAAAGGCACGTCCGTCATTGTTCAGGTAATTTAACACCTTGGTTGCCTCTGCTTCTGAATAATCTCTGTCAACAGGTGTAATAACCAAAGCTGTACAGTCTGAAGGTATATCGCTTTCAAGCAAATTAATTGTATTTGATGTATAATTTGCAAGAGTGAGCTGCTCATTAAGGGAAGTAAAGTTTGAATTATCAGGTTCTCCATGACCTGTTACAAAATAAATTGTCGGAGTTACTTCCATATTTACATACTGCAAAGCACTTGTGAGGGCGGATTCAAGACTGAATCTGCCGTTGTCGTTAAAGTAATCTTCGTAATTTATTACTCTGAACTTATTTCCGCTTTCAACAATAATGCTGTTTACAGCTATACTTGTTCCCTCAGATGCATATTTTTCACCAAAATCCGGATGAAGGTATAAATCTCTGTTTTCAACCTTAATACGGCTGCTTGCCTGAGTATATTTGTCAAGTACCTGTTCAACTCTGCTTATTATTGCTTCCGAACTGCTTGTCTGGAAAAGAGTGTAAACATTAATATCGGTTTTAATATTGTCAATAACAGATATTGTTTCATCAGAAAGTGAAAAAATTTCTTCTTCCGTAAAGTCGAAAGATTTGTTAAATTGTCCCACAATCAAATTTATTACTATAAGTATGGCTATAAATATTATTGTGACAACCATTGAATAGGTGCCATACTTAAGTCTTTTATCATTAAATAGCTTATTCATAGCTGCCTCCTAACTCCATCTTCTCTTTTCAATAACATTAACTGTAATATACAAAAATGCCAGTGAAAAAGTAATATAATATACTATATCAGAAATGGAAACTACACCCATATAAAAGTTTTCATATCTGTTTAGAACTGAAAACCAGCCCAATATACTTACAATAACGCCATCAAAAAGATTTGGCTTGAAAAGATACAGAATACCTGTAATTACAAGACACAAAAGTGTAAATATGCCAGCAAGGGGCAGATTTTTTGTGCTGCTGTATATTAACAGAGCTATTGCAATAATTATTACTGTTATAAATATTATAGATGAAGCAACTGTAATTGGTGCTGAAGATGCTATATTATCCATCATAAGGAGAAGGAAGACTGCTGCAAATGTTGCTGCTGCAGCAACAATCTGGTTGTCTGTAAGCACAGATATGAAAAGACCGACACTTATCAAACAGGTTCCCATTATAAAATAACCGAATAAACCTACAATTGTCATACCCCAGTCCATATCTCCGAATCGTGAAAGTATAAGCGGAAATATAAATGTTATAACAATACCTATAAGATATAAGGTAATTGCCGCAAAAAATTTTCCACAGACTATATCTGTAATTTTAATAGGTGCTGCAAAAAGAAGCTGATCTGTTTTCTGTCTTGTTTCTTCTGCAAACAATCTCATTGTAAGTACAGGCACAAGTATTAAAAACATAATCATTGAACCTGCAAGAGCTTCATTGTAATTGGCATTTGCCGCAACTATGTTTTGAGAAATGAAAAAGTAGCCTGTTATAAGCACAAGAAAACCTAAAAAGCCATACCCCGTAATTGTGGTAAAATATGTTCTGATTTCTTTTTTAAAGATAGAAAGCATTTATTCATCAGCCTCCTTGTTTTCTTTTTCTGCATACTCATCTTCAGTTAAACCGCCTTCTGCAAATGCAATGGAAAGATCTTCTTCCTCTGGTGCATTTTCAAAATTTCCGCTTATAACTTTAAGGAAGATTTCTTCAAGTCCGCTTGTAAGTGGTTTAAGCATGAGAAGAGGGATGTGTTCCTCTGCCATTGTTGCAAATATTATCCCTCTTATATCGCTGCCTTCCTTTCCGACAACTTTTAAATCATATGTGCCGTCGTTGTTGTTATTGTCAATTGTAACAGATGAAACAGCACTCCATTCCCTTAATTTTTCAACTGCTCTGTAAGGATCACCTTTTATTGTGATAAGTTGTGCAGAATTTCCTGCCCTGCTCATAAGTTCTTCAGTGGAATCGCTTGCAACTATTTTACCTTTGTTTATTATTATAATTCTGTCGCATATTTCACTTACCTCGCCGAGAATGTGTGAACTTAAAATAACTGTGTGTTTTTTGCCTAAGCGTTTTATTAAATCACGCATTTCCTTAATCTGCTTAGGATCAAGACCTGATGTAGGCTCATCAAGAATAAGAACATCAGGATCACCTATTAATGCCTGTGCGACACCGACTCTTTGTCTGTATCCTTTTGAAAGATTTTTGATAATACGTTTATAAACATCGCCAAGCCTTGTTGTTGCGACAATATCCTTTATCATAAAATCTCTGTCTGATTTTTTTACTTTCTTTAAGTCACATACGAATTCAAGATATTCCTTAACTGTCATATCTCCGTAAACCGGGGGGACATCAGGAAGGTATCCCAGTTGTTTTTTGGCTTTAAGAGGCTCTTCAAGTATGTCAAAACCATTTATTCTTACGGTTCCTTCTGTTGAGGATATAAAGCCTGTCATCATATTCATTGTTGTTGTTTTGCCTGCTCCGTTGGGTCCGAGAAAACCTACAATTTCACCGTCATTTACAACAAATGATATATTGTCAACTGCTGTATGAGGTCCAAACTTTTTGGTTAAATTTTTTACCTCTATCAAAGCGAAGCCTCCTTTAACTCTGTGTTTTTAATTAAATCTTAGCAAAACACTAAGAAATAATATTATAATATCATTTATATAATACACTATTTTTGCAATTTTTGCAATTAATAACAACATAATAGTATATTAAAGTTTTATTAATTTAAAAACTGTATAACAAGAATGTAACAATAAATGATTAAATAGCTTAAAAATTTTCTGATTTGTTGGAATTTTTCTTTGAAATTTTAAAGCTTTGTAAGGATAATTAAATACAGGTTGAAAATACACAGAATATATTATATCAATATTTGCTAAGGTTAAATTACTAATGATATGTTATTTTTTTGTGTATTTATTTTGTGTAATTTTAAAATTAATTTTTAAATGAAAGTTGATTTTTGTACGAAAAGGAACATCTGCTTATAAGGAAATAATAAAAAATTTCCTTATAGGATCAGATGTTCCTTTTTTTGTACATCATTTTAAATTTACTATTTTATTTTTTATACAAACAATACTATATGCAAAATGATTAAAACACAAATGGTTTCATTACAGTTTAAAGACTTTATGGGTGATGAAGGGCAAATTTGCAATTCACAGCGAGGAAGAGAAAGTTGGCGATAATATT
>CAZGIC010000129.1:0-5305 GCA_964526435.1 uncultured Lachnospiraceae bacterium
CACCGCTAAATCAGCACTTTCGCTTTTAGCGAAAGCCAACCCTTCGGGTTGTCCGATAAATCTTTCGGTGCAATGCGGTCCCCCTCCTTTAAAAAGGAGGCAATATGGGAGTTTACGGTAATGATCACACCGAATATTGTAGAACCTTTTCTTTATGGGGAAAAAAGTGCAAATACCCTTATTACATTTCAGACTTATGATTTTTTTAATTATCAGTATCCTCTTTAAATATACAGGGATAGTTTTCAGTAAGTTCTTTATATCTGAAACAATTTATTTCATGATCGTTTATAATGCCACATGCCTGCAGATGGGAGTATAGTGTGACTGAGCCTATGTATTTAAAGCCTTTCTTTTTCATATCTTTGCTTATTGTATCTGAAAGTTCGTTTTTAGAGGGTATATTTTCATGGTGATTAGTATATACTACCGACTTTCCGCCTGTATAGCTCCATATGTAGTTTGTAAAGCTGCCGTAATCATTTATTACATTTAAAAAGCATTTAGCATTGTTTATGACGGCTTCGATTTTACGCCTTGATTTTATCATTTCTGGGGTATTAAGTATTCTTTCTATATCTTTTTCTGTATATCTGGCAATAATATTATAATCAAAATTATCAAAGCATTGTGCGAAAATTTCCCGCTTTTTAATCATCATATTCCAGTTTAAGCCACACTGCATTACTTCAAGGGTGAGAAATTCAAACTGTCCTCTGTCGTTATGTAAGGGCAGTCCCCATTCTTCATCGTGGTATTTTATCATTTTATCGCCTGATAAGCACCATTTGCATCGGTTCATAAGTTTACTCCTTTTACAAAACAAAAAACTCCTGCAATATAACAGGAGTTTTAATGATTTAATTATAAAGCAGCTTTAGCCTTTTCAACTAATGATGTGAAAGCATTCATATCATTAACTGCTAATTCAGCTAACATCTTTCTGTTGATGTTGATGTCAGCCTTTTTAAGACCGTTCATAAACTGGCTGTAAGACATATTGTTCATTCTTGCAGCTGCATTGATTCTTACGATCCAAAGTCTTCTGTATGCTCTCTTTGTCTGCTTTCTGCCAGCGAAGCTATGAGCCATAGCTTTCATAACTGACTGCTTAGCTACTCTGTACTGCTTGCTTCTTGCACCAAAGTAGCCTTTAGCCATCTTTAATACTTTCTTATGCTTTTTACGTGCGTTTAATGCACCTTTAACTCTAGCCATTTATAGTATCCTCCTTAGATATATGGTAATTCCTTCTTCATAGCCTTAATATTTGTTGAGTCAACAAGAGTAGATTGTCTTAAGCTTCTCTTTCTCTTTGTGTTCTTCTTTGTTAAAATGTGCTGTTTGTTAGCCTTAGTTCTTTTAATTTTACCAGTACCTGTAACAGAAACACGCTTTGCTACAGCTTTTCTTGTCTTTAATTTAGGCATTTTACTTTCCTCCTGAAAATTAGTTAGATTTTGGTCCTATGAACATTGCCATTGTTCTGGCTTCCAGCTTTGGTTCCTTTTCAATCTGACCGAATTCGGAAACTTTTTCGGCAAAGTTCTGCATTATCTCTATAGCAGCATCCTGGCGAGCCATTTCACGCCCTCTGAATCTGATGCTTACCTTGACCTTATTACCGGCTTTAAGGAATTTGATAGCGTTTTTGACCTTTGTTTCCACATCGTGAGTATCGATACTCGGAGAAAGACGAACTTCCTTAGTTTCAACAACTTTCTGTTTCTTCTTTGCTTCTTTTTCTTTTTTGGCAAGGTCAAATTTATACTTACTGTAATCCATAAGTTTGCATACCGGCGGCTTTGCATTAGGTGAAATCTTAACTAAGTCAAGATTTTTATCATCTGCTATTTTCTGGGCATCTCTTGCTGACATAATGCCAAGCTGTTCTCCGGTGTTGCTAATAAGACGAATTTCTTTGTCCCTTATCTGTCCGTTAATCATTAAATCGGTAATAGTAGGCACCTCCTAAAAATTTTTGCTGCTGCTCCTTCACAAATCTGTTTAAAGGGATTTGTGACTAAAAAAGAGCAGACAAAGTCTGCTCGTAGTAATCTCACAATTAACACATATAGTGAAAATGCTTAACCTTAAAACACGAAGTCGTAAGGTGAGAAGTGGAGCTTCTTCTTTGTAACAAGATGAATTTTATCACAATTGAATTCAATTGTCAAGGTTTAAATGTAAATTTTTGAAAAAATATTTATAATTAAAAAGTTTGGCAAATTTATTGTGTATAAGACAATCAAGAAATGTTTTTATTAAAAGTAAAATTATATATAAAGTATAAATAACCTTTCAGCTTGGGATACTGTAAATATAAATAAAAAACAAGTGCGGAGGGTTATTTTTATGGATAGAGAAAATTATGAAATAAGAATAGAAAGCATTGGAGGATTTGGTGCCAATCTTATAGGAAAGCTGTTTGGTGAAATCGGTGCAATGTATCTTGGAATGGAGTCACAGAGCTTTGCCTCATATGGTTCCGAAAAAAGAGGTTCTCCCGTTAAAAGCTATATAAGATATTCAAAAGGGGAGATAAGGATAAATGCACCTGTAAGAAAGCCTGATTTATTGGGGATTTTTAAGCTGTCTCTGGCAGACAAGGAAAATACTCTTGCAGGTATAAGCAAAAATACAAATGTTGTAATAAATACTGATCTAAGTTTTGATGAAACGGTTGAAAGGGCTAAACTTCCGTCTTGCAGGCTGTGGTTATTAAATGCTATGGACATTGCTGTTGACTATGGGGCAAGGCTTAATATTGTTATGTTTGGAGCTATGATAAGGGCAAGCGGGCTTATACCTTTTGAATTTGCAGAAGATGTTGTTAAAAATACTATGGGAGCAAGATACCCTGAAAAACTTGAAGGAAATTTAAATGCACTTAAAGCAGGATATGAAAAAGTAGAATTAAAGGAAGTTCAAAGCCAATATCCGTATATTGAGTACAGAGATGTTCAGAGAGTGCAGGGCTATGATAACAGTCCTATAGGCGGTGTTAATATTTCATTTGCAAACTCAATAACAAATAATCTGGAAGGGTGCAGGGAAGGATTTCTGCCCCATTATATAAGGGAGAAGTGTATTGACTGCGGTCTTTGTGATGTGACATGCCCTGATATGGTTTTTCAGTTTAAGGACGGGGTGAATATGGGTATGGATCTTTATCACTGTAAAGGATGTCTGAGATGTGTTGAAATATGCCCTACTAATGCCCTTGTTGTGTCTAAGGAAGGGGAATATTATGACAACAGGGGAAATATTTATTTGCTGAATAAGGATTTTGACTTTAATTATATAGGGGAGAATAGCTGGGTGGATAGTGAGAGCTACAATAATAAGGAGTGAGATGTGGAGTGAGGAGTGAAGAGTGAGGAGTGAGGAGTGAAGAGTGAGCAATCTGGTAATATGTCAAGATAAAAATTTAAAGATTTTAAAACAAAATCGGAAAAAAAGGGTACACAAATAAAAGCTCCGGATTTTTACAAAAAAATCAAGCTTTGGTAAGTTAATTATGAATTTAAATTTTCTACCTTTTCGGAGGAGAAAAGTTGATTTTTGTTCAGCAAACCAAAAATCAAACGTATCAATTTACGAGAAGTAAGTGCGAGTGCTCTTTTATGTTGATGAGTTTTAACTTCATTATATTTTTTATAATAAAACTCATTATAAGGGGAAACGTAATTTTTAACTGAATTAGCAGCTTCAATCAGATAGTATCTTAAATATCTGTTTCCTGCCTTTGACATAGAGGTATCTTCAGCTTCAAAGTTTCCGGATTGTTTTTTTGTCCATACCAGACCTGCATATTTTGCTAAAGCATCATTATTAGGAAATGCTTTTACAGAACCTATTTCCGAAAGGATTCCGGCAGCATAAACAGGACCAATACCGGGTATGGAAAGAAGACATTGATATTCAGAGGTATTAAGACCTTTGATAGCCTTTTCTATAGTCTTATCAATACGTTTAATTTCGGCTTGATAAGTTTTAATACAGTTATAGGAAGAAGCCAGAGAAATTGTTATAGGCTCATAAAGGCATTTATCAAGTCTGTATGAATTTCTTGCAGCTTGTTGTAATATTTCAACTTTTTTGAGAGGATCAGTAATTTTGTTCCTGCTTTTCTGACAGACAAAATCAACTAATTCTTCAGTTGAGGAATTAACTAAATCTTCAAGAGATAAGTATTCAGTGAGAATGGCTTGAGCTGTAACGCCATAGTTGTCAGAGAACACTTTGTTATCATTAGATAATACAGCCAATTCGCTGAATTTAAGAAATATATTTGAAACCATATATGTTTTTTCTCTTGTGATACATTCAACAAGATGCAGCCTGTGGCGTGTAAGTCTTTGTAAAGCAAGATATTGAGAACCACGCCATGGCTCGTTGGTAATTCTGCCGACACGAGCGAAATCGGCAATTACAAAGGCGTCAACAGGGTCAGTTTTAGACAACCCAATAAATGACTTTTTGTAATTAGCTATTGTTTTAGGGTTTAGACAAAAAACAAATGGCTTGTAAGGCAACAGGTTTATATTACTTGAAAGAAAGTTAGCAATATGTATGCTGTAAAAGGAAGTTGATTCCAAAGCAATAGCGATTTCCTTAAATTCAGAATGTGAGGATAGGATTTCTACTAACATAGCAGAAAGTTTTTCAGCACCGCTTTGGTTGTTATCAACAGATATTTCCAAAAGCCTGTCGGAATTAAAGTTAAGGGCACAAACAACATTAGTTTTAGAACTTACATCTATACCCACGAACAAAGTAGAAAGAGGATTAAATTTTTTCATGTTATCACCGCCTTTCGTGTGAGAATGTGAAGAGATTTAAAAAGGGATAATCCTAATCAAAGATACCAAGTGAAACCTCGCACTATTAGCATTCATTCGTATGAAATACCTTGCTGATGGCTACATACGAAGATGCAGCATCTGAGTAAGCAGATAAGGTATCAAAGTCAGGCAGCAAGCTCACGGAGCAATAGCGAAGCTTTGCAAGGAGTGAAGGCTGTACCCTTTGCTAAATTCTCTGATTATATTTTAGCATTAGGTTATCCCTTTATAAACAACAAATTTTATAAAAATAAAATAAGTTTAAACATCGTTAAATTTGATGTCTAAACTTATTATACGAGGAGTGAGGAATGAGGAGTGTGGAGTGAGGAATGAGGAATGAGGAGTGTGGAGTGAGGAGTGAGGAATGAGGAATGAGGAATGAGGTGTGGAGTGAGGAGTGAAAAAAGTTGTTTTGGACCGGGTTAAGTATATAAATTTATTTAAGAAGGGAAAGT
>CAZGIC010000130.1:0-5282 GCA_964526435.1 uncultured Lachnospiraceae bacterium
TTTCAGCTCTGCTGAAAGTGCTGAACAGTCAAAAGTTCTGACAAGCAACCCGGAGATGGCAGCTCGGCAGAGCTGTCGAAGGATTTTTATAAACCACACCAATTGACAAAAAGAACCTATATTTTCCAAAGTCTGTAGGATTGCAGTTTTCCTGTTTCATCCCATAAAACTTTAACCTATGTAAATACCAAAATTGTATCCTGCAAAAATCTTTGCTGCTTCAGGGCTGTCCAGAAACTCCGCAATATCTTCAGCATCTTCAGAAGGAGCAGAGCCGTCGCTGCCGTTTAAAACCGCAACCGAATAAACCGCCTCTGAATTAAGACTATCCTTTGGTTCTGAGGCTATTATCTGCACCTTATCAGCCTGTGCCAACGCATCTGTTTCAAAGCACACCCCCACGTCACACTTACCATTAATAACAGCATTCACTACAGACGGAGAGTCATCATAATTACTTGTATTCATTTTCAGAACATCTTTAAAAACACCCAAATTAATAAATATTTCCCTTGCAAAAGCACCTACAGGTTCACTTTCCTTTGCAAGAGCAATACTTTTTGCTTCTGTAACAGCATCAAAAGACTTCAAAGTTAAACTGCTTCCCAGTTTTTTTATAAGCACAACTTCATTTTCAAGAATAATTGTAGCATTTTCTTCTTCAAGCAAACCGGCTTTTACAAGAGAATTTATCTGTTCCTTTGAAGACGGTATAAATATATCGCAGTCTGCCCCGGCTGTTATTCTGCTATAAAGACTTGATGTGCTTCCGCTTATTATTTCTATATTTACAGGATTTTCTTCTCTGTAGGTCTCTATTACATCATTCAAAGCTTCTGTTAAACTTGAATCTGCAAATATTTTGACGCTGTACACAGCAGTTTCCTCACTGTCACATCCCGTTATTGCAAAAATCATAAATATAACAACAAAAAAGAGTTTTTTCATTTTAAATTCCTCATTTCAAATACAATAATTACTCCCCGTTTTTGTTATTGAGCATAGCTGATATTTTAGTCAATATTTCATCTGCCACCTGACTTTTGCTCATTATGGGCAATTCACATATATCATTCTCCGTAATTAAAGTTACAACATTTGTGTCTGTACCAAAACCCGCCCCTTTAACTTTCAGATTATTAGCAGCTATCATATCCAGATTTTTCTTTTTAAGCTTTTTAACGGAATTTTCAACCATATTTTCAGTTTCCATGCTAAATCCGCATAAAAACTGATTTTTTTTGTTCTCACCCAGATATTTTAAAATGTCCTTTGTTCTTTTCAGCTCAATTGACATATCCCCGTCTTTTTTCTTGACCTTGTTGTCGTATGTCACAGCAGGCGTATAGTCTGCAACAGCAGCTGCCTTGATTACTATATCACACTTGTCAAAATTATCTTTAACAGCTTCAAACATATCCTCTGCACTTTTTACATTTATAATATTCACAAACATTGGAGGCTCTGCTGTCATACTGCCAGCTATCAATGTCACATCTGCACCTCTTAACATAGCCTGCCTTGCAAGAGCACAGCCCATTTTCCCCGTTGAATGATTTGTTATATATCTTACAGGGTCAATTCTCTCCATTGTTGCTCCTGATGTCACAAGTATTCTCTTTCCCTTAAGATCCTTTTCACACTCAATTTCTCTGTAAACATACTCTGCAATGATTTCAGGCTCTGCCATTTTGCCCTTCCCCACATCACCGCAGGCAAGCATACCGCTTTGAGGCTCTATAAAATTGTATCCAAAGCTCTTAAGCCTTTCAATATTACTTTGTACAATAGGATTTTCATACATATTTGTATTCATGGCGGGAGCTATATACACAGGACACTTGCATGCCATAATTGTGGTAGAAAGCATATCGTCAGCAATTCCGTTTGCAATTTTGCCTATTATATTGGCTGTTGCAGGAGCTATAACAGCAATATCAGACTGTTTTGCAAGTGAAATATGCTTTACATCATAGCTGTAGTTTTCTTCAAATGTATCCACAATACATCTGTTATTTGTAAGTCTTTCAAAAGTAAGAGGTGTTATAAACTCTGTGGCATTTCTGCTCATTATTACATTTACATTATAGCCACTGTTCACAAGGAGCCTGGCTGTAAGAGCAGATTTATATGCGGCAATAGAGCTTGTAACACAAAGTAACACAGATTTAGACAAAATATCACATCCTAAAACAATTTTATAATGATTTTAACATTAATGCATAATTATTTCAATATTAAAATCGATGAATATTTAATTAAAAAACCCCGGATGTCATTTATTATCAAATATAATATTGAATTATTTTAAAATTATAGTATAATTTTAATTATACCATTAAATTTCAGGAGGCACCTTATGGAAAATTTTAAACTTCCCCATGACCACGGTCATCATATAGACAGTATCATAGAATGTATGTCACATACAAACAACTTTGAAATAATAGCCGATATTTTTAAACTTCTCGGTGACAGCAGCAGACTGCAGATATTCTGGATACTCTGCCACTGTGAAGAATGTGTTATCAACATTTCCGCCATGGTAAATATGACAAGTCCTGCTGTATCCCACCATTTAAAACAATTAAAAGGAAGCGGACTTATAATAAGCAGGCGTGAAGGAAAGGAAGTATATTATAAAGCGGCAGATACAGAACAATCACATCTTCTGCACAACGTCATTGAAAAACTTATGGAAATAGCATGCCCTTCTTTAGACTCTTTATAATACATCTTTCTTACAAGGAAATCCTCTTAAGTTTTCACAGAGGATTTTCCCCCAAATATTAATAAAAAAATTTAAGATTTTTCATATAAGGTATTGACCTTCACTATAATATATGTTATTATATAATTAACAATTAAACAAATGCTTAATCGTTTAATAATTATTTTTTAAAAGGAGTGTATCACTATGAAAAAAACTTACAAAATTGACGTTGACTGTGCAAACTGTGCAAACAAAATGGAAGATGCAGCACAAAAGACAGCCGGTGTAAAATCAGCAACAGTAAACTTTATGACACTTAAAATGTCTGTTGAATTTGACGAAGGAGCAGACCCAAAAGAAGTTATGGAACAGGTTCGTAAAAACTGTAAAAAGGTAGAATCTGACTGCGAAGTATTCATTTGATTTGACCTTTAAAATATCCGAGGGGGGATATATATGAATAAAAAGCAGAAAAAAATGCTCATAAGAATTATTGTTTCCGCAGCACTGCTTATAATATTTAACTTTCTTCCCTTTACAGGGTTTATAAGATTTGTTCTTTACCTTATTCCCTATTTGATTATAGGCTATGATATTCTCATAAAGGCAGTAAAAGGAATAATAAACAGACAAGTTTTTGATGAAAGTTTTCTTATGACCATTGCAACAATAGGAGCAATTATTATTGCCCTGTATGATAAAAGCGGTGACTACACAGAAGCTGTAGCTGTTATGCTTTTTTATCAGATAGGTGAATGGTTCCAGAGCTATGCCGTTGGCAAAAGCCGCAGAAACATAAGTGAATTAATGGATATCCGTCCTGATTACGCAAATATAGAGATTAACGGAAAGCTCGAGCAGGTTGATCCTGATGAAATTGAAATAGGCAGTGTAATTGTTGTTCAGCCGGGAGAAAAGGTTCCTATAGACGGCATCATTATTGAAGGTACATCAACCCTCAATACAAGTGCCTTAACAGGAGAAAGCCTTCCAATAGAGGCAAAAACAGGGGACGAGATTATAAGCGGCTGCATCAATATGACGGGAGTTCTTAAAATTCAGACTACTAAGGAATTCGGTGAATCTACAGTTTCAAAAATTCTTGACCTTGTTGAAAATGCAAGCTCAAGAAAATCAAAATCCGAAAACTTTATATCAAAATTTGCAAGAATCTATACTCCTGCTGTCTGCTATTCTGCTCTTGCCCTTGCCATTATACCGCCCCTTGTAAGAATATTTGCCATGGGAGCAGACCCTCTGTGGGGAAACTGGATATACAGAGCACTTACATTCCTTGTTATAAGCTGTCCCTGTGCTCTTGTAATAAGCATTCCTTTAAGTTTCTTTGCAGGCATAGGCGGAGCAAGCAAAGAAGGTATACTTGTAAAAGGATCAAATTATCTGGAAACATTGTCACAGACCAAATATGTTGTTTTCGATAAAACAGGTACACTTACTCAGGGCGTATTTGAAGTAAACGGTATTCACCACAACAAACTTGAAAAAGAAAAGATAGTTGAATATGCTGCCCTTGCAGAAAGTGCATCATCTCACCCAATAAGCAAAAGTTTACAAAAAGCTTATGGTAAGGAAATTGACCGTTCAAGAGTTTCCGACATACAGGAAATAAGCGGTAATGGTATTATAGCAAAGGTTGATGACAAAGAAATAGCAGCAGGCAATTCAAAACTTATGAATCGTCTGAATGTTGAATATATAGATTGTCATCACACAGGAACCATAATTCATATTGCCATAGACAGACAATATGCAGGACATATTGTAATTTCAGATATAGTAAAACCAAGTTCAAAATCTGCAATATCAGCATTAAAACAGGCAGGTATTGAAAAAACAGTTATGCTTACAGGAGATGCTAAAAAGGTTGCTCAGCAAGTTGCCTCATCTCTTGGCATAGACGAAGTTTACAGTGAACTTCTTCCTGCTGATAAGGTTTCTAAAGTCGAGGAACTCCTTAATACAAAGCCTGAAAAAGCAAAACTTGCCTTTGTTGGCGACGGTATAAACGATGCCCCCGTTCTCTCAAGAGCAGATATAGGTATTGCAATGGGAGCTATGGGTTCCGACGCAGCAATTGAAGCTGCAGACGTTGTACTTATGGATGATGACCCTATGAAAATTCCAAAGGCTATTAAGATTTCAAGAAAATGTATACGAATAGTTTATGAAAACATTTTCTTTGCAATAGGCATAAAACTTATATGTCTTGTCTTGGGTGCTCTTGGTATTGCAAATATGTGGCTTGCAATATTTGCAGATGTGGGAGTTATGATAATAGCTGTATTAAATGCCGTAAGAGCATTGTTCGTTAAAAATCTTTAAAATAAAAACCACAGCCGTGATTTTTAATTCACAGTTGTGGTTTTTTATTTTACTTTATTTAAATATCAAATCTTTTACACTTTATAACCATAATTAAATGATCTCATTTCATAAAATTTCAAGATATTTTTTCAGTATAAATACATAAGCTAATTTGTAATTTATTAGTTATGCATTATTAATTATATATTGCTGTTTTTGTATCTGCGTCCCATTCAACACTTAC
>CAZGIC010000131.1:0-5233 GCA_964526435.1 uncultured Lachnospiraceae bacterium
GAACTTTTCTGTAAACAAGCTGTTTTTTACAGCTTGTTTGCGGAAAACTTGATGGTTCCTTCATTAATTATAATTGCAATAAATGCAAGCATTTATTGCAAGCGTGTCGATTTTTTCGACACGCTGATATATATAAATATTTTATGTTTATTTTAATCTAAAAAAATATTCTTACCCTTGTGTTTTTTTGAAAAATATTGTATTATTTATATATGTTAAATCTAAATAAGGAGGAAATCGAATATGGATCTTAAAACATTTAAGATTGGTGGTATTCACCCACCCGAGGGCAAGAAGGCTACTGAAAACAAGCCTATAGAAATAGTTATGCCCAAAACAGGTGCTCTTATGGTTTATCCTATGAGCCAGCACATAGGTGCTCCTGCCACTCCTCTTGTCAAAAAAGGCGACAGAGTTCTTATGGGACAGAAGATAGCTGAAGCGGAAGCTTTTATGTGCTCTCCCGTTCATGCTTCTGTATCGGGTACTGTAAAGGATATTAAGCCAATGCTCACTCCAGGCGGTGCAATGGTACTTTCAGTTATTGTTGAAAATGACGGACTTTTTGAAGAAGATCCCTCTCTTGGTCAAAACACAGACTGGGAAAGCCTTTCAAGAGACGAAATTCTTAACAAAATCAAAAATGCAGGTGTAGTTGGTCTTGGAGGTGCAGGATTCCCTACACACATCAAGCTCAATCCCCCGCCGACTGATAAAATTGATACAATAATCGTAAACGGTGCGGAATGTGAACCATATCTTACAACTGACCACCGCATTATGCTTGAGAAAACAGACAGACTTGTAAAAGGTCTTGCAGTTATGCTTTCTCTTCACCCGGGAGCAAAGGGATACATAGCTATTGAAAATAACAAGCCCGATGCTATAAAAGCAGTATCTGCTGAATGTGAAAAATACTCCAACATTTCAGTAGTTGCACTTTTGACAAAATACCCACAGGGTTCAGAAAAACAGTTGATTTATGCTGTTACAGGAAGAGAAGTAAAATCAGGCAAGCTTCCTGCTTCAGAAGGCTGTATAGTAGATAACGTTGATACAGTACTTGCAGTTGAAAGAGCCTGCTGTCAGGACAGACCTCTTATGAGAAGAGTTGTCACTTTCACAGGTGATGCAGTTAAAAATCCCGGCAACTATCAGGTAAGAATAGGTATGAATATGAATGAATTCATTGAGCAGGTAGGAGGCTTTGCTGAAGAGCCCGGCAAGATAATTGCAGGCGGTCCTATGATGGGTAAGGCAATATATTCCACAGATGTTCCTTTTATCAAGACATCTTCAGCTCTTTTATGCCTTACAAGAAAGTCAGCCCAGCAGCCACCTGAAAGCAACTGTATAAGATGCGGAAAATGTGTAAGTGCGTGTCCTATGGGACTTATGCCTTTAACACTTAATCAGGACGCTCTTGCAGGAGATATGGCAGCTTTTGAAGCTCATGACGGACTTGACTGTATAATGTGCGGTTCATGTTCATTTGTCTGTCCGGCAAAACGTCACTTGGCACAAACAATAATTGCATACAGAGGCGAAGTAATGGCTTCTAAGAGAAAGAAATAATATATTATGCAGAATCCTATAAATCGGTTTTGCAGAAGGAGGTAAAATAATGAACAACAATTTAATGGTTTCATCATCACCTCATATTCGCTCTGAAGAAACCGTTTCAAGCGTTATGAGAGATGTTATTATTGCCCTTTTGCCGGCGACGGTTATGGGTATAATTTTCTTTGGCATTTCTGCCGCTGTTATAATTGCCGTATCAATAGCAGCAGCACTTGCCTGGGAAACAATTTACAATAAAATAGCTAAAAAACCTAACACTGTAAAGGACTGTTCAGCAGTTATCACAGGCTTGCTTCTTGCACTTAATATGCCTGCCATTTCCATAAGCGAACATCCTTTTGCAGTTTTTATACTCCCAATAGTTGGTACAGGTGTTGCAATAGTTATAGCAAAACAGCTTTTCGGCGGTCTGGGACAGAACTTCATTAACCCTGCCCTTGCAGGAAGAGCTTTCCTTGTGGCTTCCTATCCTACATTAATGACAGGTTCAATATTCGGACCTACAAGGTTTCTTCTTAACAACCCAAACATAGATGCAGCCACATATGCAACTCCCCTTTCATCAATGGAAGCGAGCGGAGAATACGGAGCAACCCTTCTTCAGGGGCTTATAGGCAACACAGGCGGTACAATAGGTGAAACTTGTGCTATTGCCCTTATTATTGGCGGTATATACCTTATTTACAAAAAGGTTATTTCATGGAGAATTCCTGTTGTATACATAGCAACAGTTCTTGTTTTCACATACATTCTCAAATTCTGCGGCATTGAAGGAGCCGTAAACAGAGATTTCACAGAACTTTTCTACGGCGGACTTATGCTTGGTGCCTTCTTTATGGCAACTGATTACGCTTCTTCACCTGTAACTCCTGTAGGTCAGCTTATAATGGGCTTTGGCTGCGGATTTATTACAGTTCTCATAAGAGTATTCGGCGGCTATCCGGAAGGTGTATCATATTCAATTCTTCTTATGAATCTTTGTGTTCCTCTTATTGACAGATGGACAGCTCCTAAGAAGTTCGGATATGTTAAACCTGTTAAAGTTAAGGAGGTGAAGTAATATGTCAGATATTATTAAACCGGCAGCAGTACTCCTTGTTATATGTATTGTTGCAGCAGGACTTTTAGGCTTTGTAAACCAGATAACAGCAGCTCCTATTGCAGCTCAGGAGGCTCTTGCAAAGCAGGAAAGTATGACAGAAGTTCTGTCTGATGCAGATTCATTCGGAGATGAGCAGGAAATAAATGAAGGCAATATTACTACAATAACTCCTGCCTTTGATTCCGATGGAAATGAAATGGGCTATGCCGTAGCAATAACAACAAACGGCTTTTCAGCAGGTTTACAGCTTATGTTCGGTATAGATACAGACGGTGTAATAACAGGACTTTCAATAGTAGACTGTTCAAACGAAACACCGGGACTTGGTGCAAATGCGGCAAACGAAAGCTTCTATAGTCAGTTTGCAGGCAAGAGCGGTGAAATAACTGTTACAAAGGACGACGTAGATGGAGATATTGAAGCCATTACAGGTGCCACAATCACTTCAAGAGCAATTGCAAATGCTGCAACAGAAGCAATTACTTATGTAACAGAAAATTATCTGGAAGGAGGGGCAAATTAATGAATCCGATTAAAATATTAAAAAATGGTATAATTGATGAAAACCCTACTTTTGTACAGGTTATAGGTATGTGTCCTACCCTTGCCGTTACATCATCAGCATTTAACGGTGTAGGTATGGGACTTTCAACAGCAGCGGTTCTTACATGCTCCAACTTTGTTATTTCATTAATAAGAAAGTTTATTCCCGACTCAGTAAGAATACCATGCTACATTGTAGTTATTGCATCTTTCGTAACAATTGTACAGATGCTTTTACAGGGCTATGTTCCCGCACTTAACGACAGTCTGGGTGTATACATTCCTCTTATTGTTGTTAACTGTATAATACTTGCAAGAGCAGAAGCCTTCGCAGGTAAAAACGGACCTGTTGCCTCATTATTTGACGGTATAGGTATGGGACTTGGTTTCACAGTGGCTTTAACTGTTCTCGGTGCTGTAAGAGAATTATTAGGCAGCGGAAGCATTTTCGGTTTTTCAATTCCAATTTTACCTGAATCAAGCAATACATTACTTATGATTTTACCTCCGGGAGCATTCTTCACATTAGCTTTCCTTATGGTATTAGTTAATTTAGCAAAGAACAAGAAACAGGAGGTGGGTGAATAATGAGTAGTTTATTCGTAGTATTAATGGCGGCTATTTTCGTCAATAACTTTATTTTCAGCCAGTTCCTTGGTCTCTGCCCTTTCCTTGGTGTATCCAAGAAGGTAGAAACAGCGGCAGGTATGGGTGTAGCAGTTATATTTGTAATTGCCCTTGCATCAGCTGCAACATGGCTTGTATATAACTTTATACTGGTTCCTCTTGATCTTGCATATTTATATAACATAGCTTTCATTTTGATTATAGCAACTCTTGTTCAGTTTGTTGAAATGTTTATTAAGAAGAGTTCACCTTCTCTTTATCAGGCATTAGGTGTTTATCTTCCTCTTATTACAACAAACTGTGCCGTTTTGGGTGTTGCCGTTACAAATATGGAAAATGGCTATGACTTTATAACATCTATTGTAAATGGTGTAGGCGGTGCTGTAGGTTTTGCCCTTGCAATAATTCTCTTTGCAGGTGTAAGAGAAAGAATTGCAAGATGTGATATTCCAAAGCCATTTCAGGGATTCCCTATTGCACTTATTGCCGCAGGACTTATGTCTATAGCCTTCTTAGGCTTCTCAGGCATGCTTTAATAAGGAGGGATTAAAATATGGATATTAATGCAATTTTATTTCCCATACTTGTTTTAGGATGTATGGGTGTGATTTTCGGTGCCATACTTGGTTTTGCTTCAATTATATTCAGAGTTGAGCAGGACCCAAAGGTACCTCTTGTAAGAGAATGCCTTCCGGGAGCCAACTGCGGCGGCTGCGGATTTGCAGGCTGTGATGCCCTTGCAGAAGCCATTGCAAAAGGCGATGCACCTGTTAATGCATGTCCTGTAGGCGGTTCTGCTGTTGCAGAAAAGGTAGCAGCCGTTATGGGTGTGGAAGCAGGCTCTTCAGAAAGAATGACAGCCTTTGTAAAATGTCAGGGTGACTGTAACAAGGCTAAGTCAAAGTTTGAGTACTATGGCGTTGACAACTGTAGTTTTGAAGCAAGTGTTTCAGGCGGTCACAAAGCCTGTGCCCATGGCTGTCTTGGTGACGGAAGCTGTGTTGATGCCTGTGCATTTGACGCTATCCATGTAATAAACGGTATAGCCGTTGTTGATATGGAAAAATGTGTTGCCTGCGGTGCTTGTACAAAAGCTTGTCCAAAGAAACTTATTGAACTTGTGCCTTATAGCAAGAGAGTAAGAGTTGTATGTAACTCCCTTGATCAGGCAGCAGCTGCAATGAAAGTATGTGACACTTCATGTATAGGCTGCGGCAAGTGTGCTAAGGGCTGTCCTGTTGAGGCAATTGAAATGACAACTATCGGCAGCCTTGTACCTCCTGCAAAAATCGCAAAAGTCGATTACAGCAAGTGTGTACAGTGCGGTAAGTGTATAAAGGAATGCCCAAGAGGTGCTATACTTAAAGTTTAATATAGTAT
>CAZGIC010000132.1:0-5220 GCA_964526435.1 uncultured Lachnospiraceae bacterium
ATTTTTGCACAAAAATAACAGCCGTACTTTATAAATACGGCTGTTCATTAATTGCAGTTATAAAAACAAATTAAAATTGTTTTACTCCGTACTTTCCGCCGAAGCCTGAGGTGTTTCTTCCGGTGTACTTTCAGCAGGTGTTTCTGCCGAAACATCTGCAGTTCCTTCACTCTGAGTTACCTCACTGCTCTCCGATGATGTATCGGTAGTGCTGTCCGTTACTGCCGATGAAACATTATTTTCTATTGTTGTTTCACCTTCAGCTGACGTATCAGTTGAAGTTTCTGAGCTGCCGGTTGAACTGCTGCCTGATGAACTTCCTGTTGAAGAACTTCCGCTTGAAAATACTGTTGTGCTGTATCCGCTGTGACTTGTACAATAAGTATCACCCAATGATTCCTTATCAAAGTAATCTGTCACAGAAGGACAGCTTGATCTTGCAAGTTTTCCTGAAATTTTACATACAGTAGCTGTAATAACAGTATCAGGCATTTCAAAATCCTTAACTTCCAGATTTTCATGTACTCTGCTCATTATTTTCTGCCAGAGTACAACATGCTGTGACTGATCAATATCACTCATATTCTTTACAGTACTGTTATATGTATCATATCCCAGCCACACACTGCACACATAGTAAGGAGTATATCCTACAAAAGTAAGGTCCTTTGAATCTGTTGTTGTACCTGTCTTACCTGCAACAGGCATATCTCCAAGCTGTGCCTTTGTACCTGTACCTGACTTTATTGTATCAGTCATCATTTCAGTTAATATATATCCTGTTGATGACTTTAATACCTGCTTTGTTTCCATTTCACTTTCAAGAAGAAGATTTCCGTCATGGTCAAGTACTTTGCTATAGAAAGAAGGCTTTATATACTGTCCCTGATTTGCTATAGTACCATAAGCCGCTGCAACTTCAAGCTGTGTAACACCGTTTGTAAGTCCGCCAAGAGCAGTTGCCGCATGATTATCATTTTCAAGGGTAGTAAAACCAAAGTTAAGAAGATAATTGTAACAAAGATCAATACCTGTTTCAACCATTACCTTAACTGCACAGATGTTCATAGAATTTTTAATAGCTGTTCTTGCATTTACTGCACCTCTGTATCCTGAATACCAGTTCTGAGGAGAATATCCGTCTGCTGTTGTATAAGGCTCATCAACAATAGTTGAGGCGTTTGTGATCTTACCCAGATCAATAGCCGGAGCATAAACTGCCAGAATTTTAAATACAGAACCTGGCTGTCTTGTTGAATCAGTAGCTCTGTTAAAGCCTCTGTTTACAGTCTTTTCACCTCTTCCGCCTGCTATTGCCTTAACTTCACCTGTGTGATAGTCAAGTATAACCATAGCTGACTGAGGCTGTTTTGTATAATAAACTGTTTCTGCAACTATTGACTCAGTGTCTGAGAGTCCCGCTTCAATTTCAGCCTTTTGGGAAGCAACCCAGCTTTCACCTGCAGACTGTGAGCTGACATACTTGGTATACTGAGAATGGGTCTGTTCTCCCGTAGTTGAATCCTCCACAGATACTCTGTAGTCAACACCTATACTGTAATAAACATTAGGGAAATTACTGTCATCATTATATTCTTCATCAACAATATTTTGTATGTTCTGATTGAGATTTGAATATATCTGCAAACCTCCGTTATAAATAACATTGTTAGCTTCCTGAACAGACCAGTTATATTTGTTTTGAAGATCTTCTGAAAGCTGTTCAATAAGTGCGTCCTCATAATAAGTATGTATTACAGTATCAGATGAACTGTAATTATTTGCCGAATCGGTTTTTCTTATATTTGCATAGACGTCCTCATTTATAGCCTCATCATATTCTTCCTGAGTAATTCTGCCCTGGGCAAGCATATAGTTAAGAATAATTACCTGTCTTTTTCTGTTGTTTTCAGGATTGGTTCTTGGTGAATAAAGGCTCGGATTGTTTGTTATTCCTGCAATGCAGGCACACTCTGCAAGAGTAAGTTCACTTGGTTCCTTGCCGAAATATCCTTCTGCAGCAGTTTTAACACCGCTGTAACCATGTCCCAGACCTATAGTGTTCAAATAAAGTTCCAGAATATAATTTTTTGCCTCTTCCTTTGAACCATATGCCTGTCTTAATTCCTTTTCATACTTAAGTGCAAGATACTGTTCCTTAATTTTACTTTTTACATCATTACGGGTAACCTTTGTTACATTATTTTTTATAAGCTGCTGTGTAATTGTTGAACCACCCTGCAGCTGCTGATTAGTAAGGGTTGAATAAACAGCTCTCAGTGTACCCACGAAATCAACACCGTTATGATCATAAAATCTTTCATCTTCGATCGCTATCACTGCCTGCTGCATATACATAGGGATCTGATCAAGTGTAACATATTCCCTGTTCTCACTTCCGTGAAGTTTGCTGAACTCCTCACCTGCATCATCGTATATTATTGATGTATATGTATCGGGTTTAATGCTCACTATACCAAGCTCAGGTATACTGTTTATAATACCCACATACGCTCCCACAACTCCTCCGCATACAGCAAAGCCAACCATTATGGCAACCATAAGCATAGCAGTTAAAAACAGTGAAAAAGGTTTTGACCTTTCTTTATTCTTTCTGCTCTTTTTATGTATCCCGGACTCTGTCCTGTGTTTGTTGTGATGATTTTTCATCTTTTTTCTTTCGGTACCTTCAGATTTATTCCTGTGCTCTTTTTCTTTCTCTCCGGTGCTTGCTGCTTCCCTGCTGCCATTGAGCTTTTCTTTTTCAATATTTCTTCTGTAGCCTGAAATATCGCTCAGCACCTTTGTACCTCCCAGATCATCCCCAACATTCTTATCAGGTGGATTCATGTTATTCCTCCTTAAAACATTATAATCTTTCAAATATATTTATATACCTTTTCTCATATTATTATATCAAATATTAAACCATATATAAAGAAAAATTTTCAAAATTTATTATTAAGAAGGTGATTTTATGCGAAAAAAAATTACACTTTTTTTTATTTTTCTTCTGTTTTGTACAATTTTACTGATAATTTCCTTTAATCATTTCATTCTGCCCATAATGACAGATATATGCAGCAAATACGCAGTCACAAGAATAAACGAACAAATCAACCTGGCAACTGACAATGTTATATCTGATTTGAATATAAAATCAAGTGACTTTACAGAAGAAGTCACAAATACAGATTTAAGTCATATTAATATTAATTCAATTCTCATAAACAGTGTATCAAATAAAATAACTGCTGAAATATCAAAAAATCTCAATGAACTCTCCCATCTTGAAATTAAGCTTCCCTCGGGAGCTTTCAGCGGAATTCCCCTGTTTTCAAGGCTTGGTTTTTCTGTCCCTCTGCATATAACTTATATGGGTGACGCAAAGGCAGACTATGAAACTTCTCTTACATCAGCAGGAGTAAATCAGGTATCCTATCAGATATGGCTCAATATAGAATGTAATGTATCAGTAGTCAGTCCCCTTTTTTCAAAACCGCTCTGTATAAAAAGAAAGCTTATGCTTGTAAACACAATATTTAACGGAAAAGTCCCCGACGGATATGCAAACATCAATATACAATAAATGTTTTTTTCTTGCATTAACTTTTGTTTTATGTTATATTTATAAAAAAAACAAAAAATCAAATACAGGAGAGTGAAACAATGAAATTTACAAAAATGCACGGCTGCGGCAACGACTATGTCTATGTAAACTGTTTTGAAGAAAAAGTAAATGACCCTGCAAAGCTTTCACAGGCTGTAAGCGACAGACATTTTGGCATAGGCTCTGACGGACTTGTACTTATATGCCCCCCTGACAATTCTGAAAATGATTGTAAGATGAGAATGTTTAATCCTGACGGTTCCGAAGCTGAAATGTGCGGAAATGCCTCAAGATGTGTGGGACGCTATGTTTATGACAGAAATGTTGTAAGAAAAAATCCTATCAGACTTGAAACTCTTGCAGGCATAAAAATAATTGAAGTTCATACAAATGACAAGGGCGAAGCAGAGCTTCTTACAGTTGATATGGGTGAACCTATACTGTCACCTGAAGATGTTCCCGTAAAGGGAGAGGTTTCAGATTCAAAGGTGCCTGATGTTAAGGCTGTTATGGATTTAAAGCTTAACTCACAGGGAAAGGATTTTGAATTTACATGTGTATCTATGGGCAATCCTCATGCAGTTACATTTATAGACACACCTGTAAAAGACTTTGCCGTTGACTTTTACGGACCTTCTCTTGAAACAAATCCTGCATTCCCAAGAAAAACAAATGTGGAGTTTGTTGAATTTGTTGATGAAACCCATCTTAATATGAGAGTCTGGGAAAGAGGTACAGGTGAAACATTGGCATGCGGAACAGGCACTTGTGCAACTGTAGTTGCTGCCAATTTGCAGGGAAAGTGCCCAAGAGTTCCCGTTGATGTAAAACTTCTCGGCGGTACCCTTACCATTGAATGGAGCGAAAAGGATAACCATGTTTATATGACAGGTCCTGCAACATTTGTATTTGACGGAGTATGGAATGAATAAACTGCTTTTTGACAAAATATACTTTTTTACTATAAATCATAATATAGCCAAAAAAACGGCAGTATTTATATCCGAATTTTCTAAACCAGCTTTTATAATTATATATATTCTGGGTATAATAGCAGTGTTGATCAATAACTGTGAGGGAATAGTTAAAATAATAGCTGTTCCCTTCCTTACTCTCTTATTTAACACAACACTCAGAAAATTTTTAAACAAGCCCCGCCCATTTACAAGAAATGATGTTGTAAATCTTGTTGAACATGAAAACAACGGTTCATTTCCAAGCAACCATGCCTGCAGTTCAATGATTATATCATTAAGTTATATTATGATATATCCGCCTCTTGTGCCTGTTTTTATAATACTTGCATTCTTTACAGGCTTTTCAAGAGTTGCAACGGGAGTGCATTATCCCCTTGATATTTTTGCAGGCTGGATAATAAGTTTTGTTTCAGGAATTATTTTTTTTAAATTTTTATAAAAAAAGCCTTGACATATGTCTTTTTCTATGCTATACTAATTAAGCGTTGTGAGTGATATCACAAGTCAGCTATGGAGTAGTACCCAAGTGGCTGAAGGGGCTCCCCTGCTAAGGGAGTAGGTCGTTTGCGCGGCGCGAGAGTTCAAATCTCTCCTACTCCGTTTTAAACCTCAAGGTTTTCCTTGAGGTTTTTT
>CAZGIC010000133.1:0-5199 GCA_964526435.1 uncultured Lachnospiraceae bacterium
TTTTTATGCGTCCTTTAAAGCTGGTGATTTCCGCATTCGGTCCTTATGCCGGAAGAACAGAACTTGATATGGAAAAACTGGGGAAACATGGACTTTTCCTGATTTCCGGAGATACAGGGGCAGGAAAAACAACGATTTTTGATGCGATCACATTTGCCCTTTACGGCAGCGCAAGCGGTAATAACCGGGAGCCGGCTATGTTTCGGTCAAAATATTCTGATGCGTCGGTTCCAACGGAGGTCGAGTTGACATTCCTGCACGCAGGAAAGGTCTATCGAATCCGGAGGAACCCGGAATATGAACGTCCTGCCAGGCGAGGATCCGGTTTGGTAAAACAGAGTCCGGAGGCGGAGCTGACCTTTCCAGACGGTACAGTGTTTACGAAAATCAAAGATGTGGACGAAAAAGTGATCGACCTCCTTGGAATAAACAAGAATCAGTTTTGTCAAATCGTGATGCTCGCTCAGGGCGATTTTATGAAGATGCTCTTTGCGGATACAAAGCAGAGACAGGGGATCTTTCGTGAAATCTTTCATACCGGGAAGTTTCAGAAGCTTCAGGAACGGCTGAAGGCGGAGTCGAAACGTCTCTACGATATCTGTGCGGACAAACAAAAAAGCATTGAGCAATACTTATCCGGAATTCTGTATGAAGAAGGCGATGAAAGAGAAGAGGATATCCTTTCTGCTCGGGAGAATCGTTTGCCGATAGATCAGGTCTTTGATCTGCTCGATGCCTTAGTCCGGTCAGACAGCGGCCAGGACACCGTAACCCAAGCGGCCCTCTTTTCTGCTGAGTCCAGATCCGAGGAAGTACGAAAAAGAATAGCTGCAATTCAAGACCAAATCCTTGCTATTAAAAAAAGGGAAAGCCTAGCAAAAACCAGGCGGGAATTGGAAGTGCGTGTTACATCTCTTAATGGGGAGCTTTCCGATCTTCGTTCGCACGATGGGAAAATAGAACTTCTTCGAAAGAAGATTGGCGTCATTGAGAAAACACTTCCTGAATACAAAGACTTTAACGCAGAAGCGTCAGCAATTCATTCACTTTCACAAAGCCGTACCGAAAAACAATTCGAATTAAAAGGCATTGATAAAAGGATTGCAGGAATTAAATCTGTTCTTTTAAAAAGAAGGGAAGAAGCGGATCGTCTGGGGAAAGCCGGGAAGGACATTGGGCAGCTTGAGGCTCAAATTGACCTTTCCAAGAGAAAAATCCAAGAGTTGACTGAGCTGCGAGATCTGCTCCAGAGGCACGCTGAATTACAGTCCGCACTGGAATCTGCGCGGAAGGAGTACAGGGAAGCGCGGGATGCTTCTGAACATCTGGAGGATGAATATCGTCAGATACACCGGCTTTTTCTGGATGGGCAGGCAGGGGTAATAGCCGAGACCTTGAACGAAGGCGAGCCTTGCCCTGTCTGCGGGTCTATTCACCACCCAACTCCGGCTCATCGTCAGGACGCTGTGCCCTCCGAGGCTGAACTGAACGAACTAAAGGATGCCACAGATGCCGCTCTCCGAAAAACAGAGGCTGCGAGCACCAAGGCCAGTGAGCTTTCCGGAGAAGAGCGAGCATTGGCCGCAAATGTATCAGAGAAAATCATCGCACTGTTAGATGGTGATAGAGACACTTTGCCCAAAAAGTTATCTTTCCTGCAAAAATCTGTCGAAAGCCTCATGGCAGAGTTGGGCGAGGAGAAGCGTCTAGCAAAAAAGAAAAAGACGCTTGAAAGCGAGATTCCGAAACACGAAGAGGCCCTTGCCAGTCTGGAGAAAGAAAAAACGGAAGTCACTTCCGCCATTTCTGACATGAATGCCAGACTGGAAGAAAAGACTCGGCAAATGGATATCCGAAAAGCGAAACTGGAATATCCAACCCTGTCGGATGCTCAAACAGCGCTGACTAAAGCCCAAAAAGAAATCAAGTCCAGGTTGGACGCCATTGCGAAGAAGGATCAGGAATACAGAAACGCTTTAAATGAAATGTCCGCCATAAACGGGCAAATCACCGCGCTGGAGGAGCAAGGAAAAGGTTCGATTGGGGAGACAAACAGCGACGCTCTCATTAAACAGGTAGAAAGATTATCTGCAGAGTTGGAACGTATTGCGCAGGAGCGAAAGCAACTGCTGACAAAGCAGAAGAAAATATCTGTCAGATTGGAAACAAACAAATCGATCCTGGCGAATGTTAGAATTCGCTCAGAGGAATACGCAGCCGCTCACAAAGAGTACCAGATGGTTGTGGCTCTTTCCAACACGGCAAACGGAACAGTTTCCGGACGGGAAAAGATAATGCTGGAAACCTATGCGCAGACTGCTTATTTCGATCGGGTTGTACAGAGAGCAAACCTCAGATTCATGATTATGTCCGGCGGGCAATATGAATTAAAAAGGAAGGATGCCGCTGGGAACAACAGGAGTCAAAGCGGGCTGGAGCTTTCTGTTATCGATCACTATAACGGATCTGAACGGAGCGTCAAAACGCTTTCCGGAGGCGAATCCTTCATTGCCTCTCTTTCTCTTGCCCTTGGACTTTCGGATGAGATCCAGTCGTCTGCGGGAGGCATACAAATCGACACAATGTTTGTGGATGAAGGGTTCGGCTCGCTGGATCCCCAAGCACTGGAGCAGGCATACAGGGCATTAGCCTCCCTTGCGGACGGGAACAGACTGGTTGGAATCATCTCCCATGTAGATGCCCTGAAGGATAAGATCGACAGGCAGATTGTGGTGTCCAAGAAATCCATCGGCGGAAGTCAGGCGTACATTAGACTCTGATTCCCAAACCCGCTGCACTACGGGGCGGGGTCAATGTCTGGGATTGAAGACCCCGACACGACTATCTGTAAACTTGCGGTTCACGCCGGCAATACATCTTACACCGCAACGTCTATTGTTACAGGCTACTTGTGCTCTTCTTGCGGACTCTATACGGATAGCGTCCCCACAGATAGTGAATCTGCGGATGCTGATCCTACCTTTACCAGAGATGGAGTCTACTACTACTGTGATATCAGTTACACGATAGATAATACGCCTACGTTCAGCCTGCCGGTCACAGGCGTTTCCGGGATCAGCGTGATTCCGGTCATCGGGGCAGGTGTTCTGGCAGCGGTTGTCTGCCTGTTTCTAATGACACGCAGGCGTAAAGTCTACTAATCAGGTTGCACAACTGGGGACACAACAAAACAACAGCCCCGGGTTTTATCCCGGGCCTGCTGTTCCTTTTATTGTAAAATTAATTTGTTTTAAATCATGCCAGGAAAGGCAAATCCTGAATTCTTATTGTCCACATGAAGCAAAACGCCTTCGTAAAAAGCGGAATTGGCTACCGTAGCATCTAATAGTCCGTGACGCCGCAATAACTCTTTTATTCGGATTGTGTCCTCGCTAACTGATGCATACTCTTCTTTTTTTAGATGTTCTTTTGCAATCCAAACAAGAGCATTTTGCTGGCATAAGGCTTTTCTATATTCCAGATATCGCATAACATCTTCTTGCGTATACTGAAATATAGTCGATTTAACAAAGGTGGTGGGGTAGTATACCCAAAACAGTTTCAAAAATCTTTGAATAAAGAGGGACAGAACGTAATCCCCGCAATCCCCCATTTGGAAGCATGACTTCAGTTCCTTTGTGTCAGGAAAAATTACAGAGCATTCATCTAAGGCCGCATAAATATCACAAGACAAATATAATCCTTCAACAACCTCAGAACAACATTTTGCCATTATAGTGTAGATCTGATCTCTTTGAAACAAATCGTATCGGGCGTGGTTTCCTGTTACATTACGACAATCCATAAAAATCACAGTAGATTTTTCATCTTCTAACTTGTGGAAATTAGTTTCTCTTACCAAGGCAATATCTTTCCATTGACCATAATCCATTCAAATTCACCTTTTCATTGTTTAATTCAAGTTTACAGGCCGACATTATCTATAATTCCAGAAAAACAACACGACTGAGCGGCACAGGTTCTGACGAAGGTGCCAAAAAAGCAATCCCGCTGAGATGCGGCTTTGTGATTTGCCATATTAAATATGGCGTTTCTTCCCCACAGTTAACTTCAAGGATATCCCCGAATTCGGGAGAGAGTAAACTTTTCCCATCCAACCCGTCAAGACGCGCCCGGTGCAAATTTGGCAAAATGGGAGTAGCGCAGGGCTGTGGTATAATAGATTCAGGCAAGGGGAATACATTGCAAAGACAAAGGAGATGGTCACATTAAAATCCAAAATACTCCTGGGAGCAAACGTTACCGGAGCACCTCATCTATTTTGTTATTTAAGCGGCGTTAATCGTCAAACACCAAAACTCAAAATTTAAAGGAGGAAAACACCGATGAGCAAAATCACAAAAAAGGGAGTTATGGCAATTTTGATTGCAGTGCTTGTAACAACCTTCTCTTTTATGTTTGTTACCACCTTCGCTGACAGTAATTATTGCCACACGCACAACTGGGAAGAAGTACGGGAGGGAAGATATCAGTGCCTTGCGTGTGGAGAATATTTCGAGACTGTAACACAAGTGGGCGCACATGGGTTCACCGTTCATGACGGCAATACGTCTTACACCGCAACATCTGTTGTTACAGGCTACATGTGTTCTGGTTGCGGACTGACGAACGATACTCCCGAGCCTGCCGGCACCGATCACGATTGGCAGGAGGAAAAGATTGAGCCTACCTGCACAGAAGAAGGTTCGATTGTGTACACCTGTTCCAATTGCGGGGATTCTTATACTGAAGACTTGGACGCTACCGGTCACACTGAGTCCGATGCGGTTGTCGAAAACAACGTTGATCCCACCTGCACCGAGGCTGGCAGCTACGACAGCGTGGTTTACTGCTCCATCTGTAACGAGAAGTTGAGCAGCTCCACCGTTACCGTTCCTGCTACCGGGCATGGCGGCCTTGAGGAGATTGACCGTAAGGATTCCACCTGCACTGAGGACGGCTATGTCACCTACAAGTGCGAGGTCTGCGGTGAGACTTACACCGAGACTCTGGACGCCACCGGTCACACCGAAGGCAATGCGGTTGTCGAGAACAATGTTGATCCCACTTGCACTGAGACTGGCAGTTACGACAGCGTGGTTTACTGCTCCGTCTGCAACGAGAAGCTGAGCAGCACCACCGTTACCGTTCCTGCTACCGGGCATGGCGACCTTGAGGAGATTGACAGCAAGGGTCCCA
>CAZGIC010000134.1:0-5180 GCA_964526435.1 uncultured Lachnospiraceae bacterium
AAGCAATACGACCAACCCTTTAAAAAGGAGGCAATATGTGAGTTTACGATAATGATAACACCAAATATTGTAGAACCATAATTTTACAAAAAAAGGAACGGACGGAAGTCTGTTCCTTTTTTTGACTAAATAGGACAGTATAATTGCATTTAACTAAGGAGATTTTAATATTAGAGGTGAGTTAAATGCAAAGAAAAAAAATATTTTTTTTAATGAGTATAATTTTGTTTTTTTTACTATTATATTTTGTTATTGAATACATTTTTATTCCTAAAAATATTTATATGACAACGGGAGAAAGCTATGTGATGAATATGTCTTCTCTCTTTGACGCAGAAGTGGAAAGTAATGAAGTAGTGAGTATCAATAATGAAAAAGTTAAGGATAATATAGAAGTAAGTCTGAAAGAGAATAATATTATAAGCAGTGAGGCAGATACAACAGCTGAGCTTAAGGTGAAATTTATGGGACTTTCCATAAAAAATGTTCAGTTATGTTTTATGCCTGAAAAAAAGGTCGAAGTTATAGGTAAAACTGTAGGTATATGTGTTGATACAAAAGGAGTTCTTGTGCTTGGAGTGGGACAAGTCAACGGAACTGACGGAAAATCCTATACACCCTGCAAGAATATATTAAAAACAGGAGATATTATAACAGCAATTAATGACGTAACTGTGGACAGCAAGGAAGAGTTGTCGGAACTGGTAAACAGCAGTGAAAATCTGAATGTGCAGATACTAAGAAATGATGAAAGTTTAAGTTTGAATATTAAGCCTGTAAAATCTGCAGACGACAATCAGTATAAACTGGGATTATGGGTAAGGGACAGTACCCAGGGAATAGGAACCATAACATATTATGACAGAGAAAATAACAGCTTCGGGGCTTTGGGGCATCCTATAAATGATGTTGATACAGGAGAACTTATGGAAATTGACGGGGGTGAAATTTTAGAAGCCAAAGTAGAAAGGGCTGAAAAGGGACAGGCAGGAACACCGGGATCCCTTGTAGGGAGTATATATTTTGACAAGACTATAGGATATGTTGAAAGCAATGAGAAAAATGGCATATTTGGGTATATGTGCAGTGATATTGAAGGAATAGAAATGCCCATTGGGTATAAAAATGACGTAAAAACGGGAAACGCGTCTATATATGTCAATGTAGATGGTCAAAATGTCGAAAAGTTTGGTATTCATATAGATAGTATAAACAAGTATAATACTAGTGATACCAAAAACTTTGTTTTGACAATAACTGACAAAAGACTTTTGGATAAAACCGGAGGTATTGTTCAGGGAATGAGCGGGTGCCCTATAGTTCAGAATGGCAAGCTTATTGGTGCGGTTACTCATGTTTTTGTAAATGACCCTACAAGGGGTTACGGAATTTTTATAGAAAATATGATAGATTTTTAGGAAAATATATTGACTAATTCAAAAAGTATGTTAAAATGATATACAGACAAAAGGTATTAAAAAAATAATATAGATTGGAGAGGCAGCTATGAAGGTTATTCTTTCGATAAACAATGTGATTGAGCGTGAAGCTATTAAAAACAGTCTTACTGAATTTGAAAATATTTCTGATGTTATAACAATTGAGGGTATCAGCGAAGCTTTAAATAAAATGAATAGTGAAAAATTTGATGCAGCTGTTTTGCACATGGAAAGCTATAGCAATGATATAATGCAGATACTTTTTAAAATTCAGGATATTAAAAAGAAAAATAAAGAAGCTAAAATCATTGTTATGACAGATAAGGCTGATACAACCTTTATATCAGCTGCCTGTATCTTTGGAATAGATCATGTATTTACAAGTCCATATGATCTGTCGGATATTACAGCAAAGATTGCTTATGACAACCGGGAAGAGAGTGCTGCTGCTATAGAAATAATAAATGAAAAAAGGATGAAAGCCGAAAGAATGACATCAGCAATTTTAAACAGCACAGGAATATTTCCTAATCTTAAGGGATATAAATATCTTAAAGAAGCAATTGTTACAGGATATATGAGAAGTGATACACTTGAAGCTGTTACAAAATATTTATATCCTGAAATTGCTGAAAACAATAATACAACAGCTGACAGAGTAGAAAGAGCTATAAGACATGCAATAGAGTCTGCGTGGAACAAATGCAGGGGAAACGGATTTTATAATAAAATGGGATTTGGTAATGTCTATAAAGGTAAAAGACCAACAAACAGTGAGTACATATTTGCAGTTGTTGAGTATTTAAATAATAATATAGTTTGATAGTAATAAAATTGTGTGTTATAGTTATATCTGATCAATAAATATGGGAATAATTTTAAAATATAATAATTTTACAAAACCTGCGAATTTGTTTTTTGTCATACACAAAACATTCTTTTGCTGTGGAATATTTCAAAAATATTAAGATTAGGACAAAATGTAAATTTACTATTGCATAAAGAGGGGTAAATCTGTTATTATATAAAATAGTGTAATATTGAAACATTGAAATAAACCCAAAAGAATATGAGGTGTAATAAATGAGTTTATTGGAAAAAGTATTTGGCTCTTACAGCGACAAGGAAATTAAGAAAATAATGCCTGTCGTTAACAAAATAAATTCACTTGAGCCTGAAATGGAAGCTTTAAGTGATGAAGAACTCAGAGCTAAAACTGATGAGTTTAAAGCAAGACTTAATGATGGTGTAACTCTTGATGAACTTCTCCCTGAAGCTTTTGCTGTTGTAAGAGAAGCATCAAAGAGAACACTTGGACTGCGTCATTTTGATGTTCAGCTTATAGGTGGTGTCGTTCTTCATCAGGGACGTATTGCGGAAATGAAAACAGGTGAAGGTAAAACTCTTGTAGCTACCTGTCCGGCTTATCTTAATGCACTTGCCGGCAAGGGTGTGCATATAGTTACGGTAAACGAATACCTTGCTAAAAGAGATGCAGAGGAAATGGGTAATATATACAAGTTCCTTGGTCTTAGTGTTGGTGTTATCCTTCATGACCTTGAAAAAGCGGAAAGGCAGGAGGCTTACAACTGTGACATAACTTATGCCACAAATAATGAATTGGGTTTTGATTATCTGAGAGATAACATGGTAGTTTATGAAAGAGATCTTGTGCAGAGAGGGCTGCCATATGCCATTATTGATGAGGTGGACTCTATTCTTATTGATGAAGCAAGAACTCCTCTTATTATTTCAGGTCAGTCAGACAAGTCTACAAAGCTTTATGAACTTGCTGATATGTTTGTAAAGACGCTTACAAAAGGCCGAATTTTAAATGAAGAAGAAGCTATGAATCCTCTTGTAAGAGAAGAGCTTAAAGAAGAAGGCGATTTTGTTGTTGATGAAAAGGGCAAGACTTCAACTCTTACACAGGAGGGTGTTGAAAAGGCTGAAAAATTCTTTAATGTAGAAAACCTTTCAGATCCTGAAAATATGGCTTTGCAGCATCATATTAACAATGCATTAAAGGCTAACTACAATATGTTCAAGGATAAGGACTATGTAACTGAAAATGACAAGGGAGAGCCTGAAATCGTAATTGTAGATACGTTTACAGGAAGAATGATGCCCGGACGTAGATATTCAGACGGACTGCATCAGGCTATTGAAGCTAAGGAACATCTTGAAGTAAGAAGAGAGAGCAAAACTCTTGCAACAATTACATTCCAGAACTTCTTTAACAAGTATGAAAAGAAGGCCGGTATGACAGGTACTGCACAGACTGAAGAAGGAGAATTCAGAGCTATTTACGGTATGGACGTTGTGTGTATACCTACAAATGAGCCTGTTATAAGAAAAGATTTAAATGATGTTGTTTATCAGACTCAGGCTGCTAAGTACAGAGCAGTTATAAAAGAAGTTGTTGAATCTCATGAAAAAGGACAGCCTGTTCTTGTAGGTACCGTTAATATTGAAATTTCAGAAATGCTTGGCAATATGCTTAAAAAAGAGGGCGTTAAGTGTGAAGTCCTCAATGCAAAAAATCACAAGCGTGAGGCTGAAATCGTAGCTAATGCAGGACAAAAAGGTGCCGTTACAATTGCAACAAACATGGCCGGCAGAGGTACAGATATTAAGCTTGGAGAAGGTGTTGTTGAACTTGGCGGACTTAAAATAATAGGTACTGAAAGACATGAGTCAAGACGTATTGATAACCAGTTAAGAGGTCGTTCAGGTCGTCAGGGTGATCCCGGAGAGTCTAAGTTTTATTTATCTCTTGAAGATGACTTGTTAAGACTTTTTGGTTCAGAAAAAACTGCTGAAATGATCAAAAAATTAGGTCTTCCTGAAGATGAACCTATTGAAGCAAAAATGCTTACAAAGTCTATTGAAAATGCTCAGAAGAAAGTTGAAGGAAACAACTTCTCTGCAAGAAAGAGACTTCTTGACTTTGATAAGGTAAACAATGAGCAGAGAGAAATTGTTTATGCTCAGAGAAAAGAAGTGCTTCTTGGTGCTGACTTAAAGGATAAGATATTAAATATGATCAAAGCCGTTATTGAAAGATGTGCTGACAAAATATGCCTTAATGATGATGACCCTACAGACTGGGATATGACTGAATTTAATGAGCTTATAAGACCATACTTTGGTTTTGAGGATATGTATATATTAAGTGATGAAGATATTCAGACTATTACAAAGGATAAGCTTGTTGAAAGAGTATATTTAGATGCTATTGCCAAGTATGATGCAAAGGAAGCTGAGTACGGCAGTGAAACAATGAGAGAGCTTGAAAGAGTTATTACTCTTAAGGTTGTTGATACTAAGTGGATGGCTCATATTGATGATATGGATCAGATGCGTCAGGGTATTATGCTGAGAGCTCTTGCACAGAGAGATCCTCTTGTTGAATACCAGTTTGTAAGCTATGATATGTTTGAAGAACTTTCAAACAATATTCAGAATGATATTGTAAAGACATTGTTCCACATCAGAATAGTTACACCTGAACAGAGCCTTGCAAGGGAACAGGTTGCTAAGCCTACATCTACAAACAAGGATGAAAGTGCGGGAGGCACTACAAAAGTAAGAAAGGAACCAAAGGTTGGAAGAAATGACCTTTGTCCTTGCGGCAGCGGAAAGAAGTATAAGCAGTGCTGCGGAAGATTTGAGTAATTTTATTTATAGGTGTGTCTATGACACACCTATATTTTCTATGGGAGTGTTTGAGGATTAGTA
>CAZGIC010000135.1:0-5111 GCA_964526435.1 uncultured Lachnospiraceae bacterium
TAATTTTTTGCCAAAATAAGTAAAACCATAATTTGAATAAATTTACTCCCAAAGGCAAACATAATTATCAGGAGGGATAATTATGGCTATAAACAAAGTGGAAATATGCGGTGTCAATACAAGCAGGCTTCCCGTACTCTCACAGGAGGAAAAGGAAGAACTTTTGAAAAAAATAAAGGCAGGAGACGAAGAAGCTCTCTCAAAATATATATACGGCAATTTAAGACTTGTTTTAAGTGTTGTACAGCGTTTCAACAACAGAGGCGAAAGCATTGACGATATATTTCAGGTCGGCTGTATAGGTCTTATAAAAGCTATAAGAAACTTTGACACAGAAAGAGGAGTTAAATTTTCGACCTATGCCGTACCAATGATAATAGGCGAAATCAGAAGATATTTACGGGATTACAATCCCATAAGGGTAAGCCGTTCCGCCCGTGATACTGCATATAAAGCACTCCAGGCAAAGGAAAAGCTTACAAACGAAAACAACAGGGAACCTACCATTGAACAGATAGCAAAAGAAATTGCAATGACGAAGGAAGAGGTCATATTTGCTCTTGAAGCAATACAGGACCCCATTTCCCTCTTTGAACCAATATATCACGACGGCACAGACGCTCTCTATGTTATGGATCAGGTAAGCGACGATAAAAACACTGACGCAAACTGGCTTGAAAACATTTCACTTAAGGAAGCACTCAAAAAACTTAACGACAGGGAAAGGCACATTATAAATCTGAGATTTTTCAAAGGCAAAACCCAGATGGAAGTTTCCGAGGAAATAGGCATAAGCCAGGCACAGGTAAGCAGACTTGAAAAAAGTGCACTTAAAAATATGAGAAAATATATGTAATTACAGTCAAGGAGGATAAAATGTACACAGCAGAAATAACAAAAGGAATAAACCTTCACGTCTTCCCTACAGAAAAATTTCAGACAGTCACTCTATGCCTTTTAATGAGAACACCCCTTGACAGAACAACAGTGACGGCAAACGCACTTCTTGCCAAATCAATTTTAAACGGCTGTTCCCTGTATAAAACAAAAAGAGCAATAGAAACTCATATTGAAGAAATCAACTCATCAATATGGGCTAATGTATTAAAAAAAGGCGAGGAACACATAATTGAGCTTTACTGTAAATGTACTCCCACATATGTGGAAGAAACCCTTGAATTACTGGGAAATATATTGTTAAAACCTCTTTTTAATAATATGGACACTTCAAAAGCCGATCTTGAAAACACCATAAATTCACTTATTAACGATAAACGCAGCTATGCCTTTGAAAAATGTATTGAAACAATGTGCAAAAAAGAGCCCTATGGCATAAACGGTGACGGATATATTGAAGATATAAACAATGTATCTGTCCACGCCCATTATAACAATGTTATTAAAAACTCAAAGATTGAAATAATTGCCATAGGGGATATTGACAATACACGGTTAATGGAATATATAAAAAAATATATACCTCTTTCACCAAGGAATATATGTCTTGAACCCTGCAACTATTTGTACTATCCCCCTTCCGTAAAAAATATTACAGAAAATATGGATATTACCCAAAGCAAACTCTGCATAGGTTTAAGAATGAATATAGATCCTGCAGGCAGTGACTGGTACAGAGCAATTGTTGCAAATGAGCTTTTCGGAGGCAGTGCAGGTTCTGCCCTCTTTGCACAGGCGAGAGAAAAGGAAAGTCTTTGCTACTATATATCCTCAAAACTTCTGAGGTTTAAATCCCTTATGATCATAGAAGCGGGAATTGACAGCAAAAACAAAGACAAAGTTATTGAAATAATAAAATCCGCCCTTGAAAACATATCAGAGGAGAATATAGAAATTGCAAAACAGAACATTATTAACGGTTACAAAACAGCACAGGATAAGCCCGAAAGAATAATGGATGCTCTTCTCGGAGGACTTATTGCAGGCAGGGTAATGAGTTTTGATAACATAATTAAAGAAATTTCAGATGTTACAACCATAAAAGATGTTTTTCATGACAGTTATTTAGACACAGTGTATATGCTTGGAGGGGAACAATGATAAACGTTATAAGCAAAAAACTTGATAATAAGGCAATGTGCTGTCTTATTCCCAAAAAAGGCTATAAGGAAAAGGAAGTTATGATAGCCTTTAACTATGGTTCAGCCAACACAGACTTTAAGTCAGCCGGTGAAGAGATCAGCCAGCCTTACGGAATAGCACATTTTCTTGAACACAAGATGTTTGAAGATAAAAACATAAATATATTTGACTCCTTTGCCCGTCTTGGCTTAAATGCCAATGCCTATACAAATTTCAATACAACAGCTTATTATTTTTCAGGCTGCGAAAATTTTGAAAAAGGTTTTGACATTCTTATGAAAATGGTATCGGAGCTGTATCTTACAGAAGAAAATATGGAAAAGGAAAAGGGTATCATAACTCAGGAAATCAATATGTACAAAGATGATCCCTACTGGCAGGTGTACTTTAATGTTCTTAAGGCAATGTACAGCAAAAACGCCATAAGAGAAAGCATAGCAGGAGATATATGTGACATTGAAAATATAACAATCAAAATGCTTGAGAAAAGCTATAACAGCTTTTATTCTTATGAAAACTGTATAATAATAGGCTGCGGCGATATAGACAGCAAAAGTTTTTTTGAACAGGCAGAACATTTAAAGCTCAGCAGCACCCATGCCGAAAAAAACACCATAAAAGATAACATATATAAAAAAGAATACACAGTAACAATGCCAGTCAGCAAGCCAATATATAACATAGGCTTCAGGGATAGTCTTAAAAACCCAATTCTTGACAGGCTCTGCATAAGCAATATAATAATGGAACTTCTTTTTTCAAAAAGCTCCGAACTTTATGAAAAGCTTTACAGTTCGGGACTTATAGATGAAAGCTTTAACTATGAGGTACTTCAGGGAACGGACTATGGCTGTACAATAATAAAGGGCGAAGGTCACAGCTATAACAAAATTCTTGAAGAAACCCTCTCTTATATAAACAACTTTATAAACTACGGCATTCCAAAGGAAACCATTGAAAGAATTATACAAAAACTTAAGACAAGAATGCTCTTTAACAGCGAAAATATATCTTCTCTTGTAAGTTTTTCCGCCGATTGTTTTTCAAAAAACATAGAAATACTGGACATTTACAATAATTATGATAAAATAGATATAGAGAAAATTATAAATACACTGAAAGAGCAGTACACATATGACAATGGAGTGCTTTCTCTTATAAAGGAGAGTTAGTAATGGGAGATATATATTTTCCTCATCTTGGTATAAGCATAGAGTCCCTTAGCCGGGTAGCCTTTAAAATAGGGGATTTCAATATTTACTGGTACGGCATATTTATTGCCTTAGGAGCCCTTCTGGGAATAGTTTTATGCCTTAAAGAAGCAAAAAGGACGGGGCAAAGTCAGGACATATATTCTGACTTTGCTTTTATTGCCATAATATGCGGAATATGCGGTGCAAGAATTTATTATCTTATTTTTCACGGCGACAGCATACTTGACTTTTTTAAATTCAGGGACGGCGGACTTGCAATATACGGCGGAATTATAGGCGGTGTACTTTCAGCCCTTGTTTACTGCAAAATAAGGAACATAAACTTTTTTAAACTTGCAGACACCTGTGTAATGAGTATCCTTATAGGACAGATATTCGGACGCTGGGGAAATTTCTTTAACAGGGAAGCTTTCGGCAGATATACAGACAGCCTCTTTGCAATGGCTTTAAGAGCCGATCAGGTGGACGGACTTAAAGTTACAGGAGATACTGCCCTCTATCAGGGACACGCTGAATATCCCGTAACCGTTTTTAACGGCATAAATTACATACAGGTACATCCAACATTTTTATATGAATGTTTCTGGAACATATGCCTTTTTGCAATTCTCTTTTGTTTCAGAAAACACAAAAAATTTGAAGGACAGCTTATGTCAATGTATTTCATAGGTTATGGCATTGGACGCTTTTTTATAGAAAGCCTCAGAACAGACCAGCTTTTAATTTTAGGAATACCTGTCAGTATGCTTGTTTCTGCACTTGTTGTGATTATTGGAATAGCTTTTGCTGTTTTCTCAAAAAAATTTCAAAAAATTTGAAAAAAGTTCTTGACAAATATATTAAACCGTGATAGAATATCTATTGTGTTCAGCAGATGACACAAGAAAATATGAAATGCAGTCTTGGCGGAATTGGCATACGCGCTAGACTAAGGATCTAGTCCGGGTTAACTGGGTACGGGTTCAAGTCCCGTAGACTGCATTATGCGCGAGTGGCTCAGTGGTAGAGCATCGCCTTGCCAAGGCGAGGGCCGCGGGTTCGAATCCCGTCTCGCGCTTTCATACTTTACTGATGGGTTGTCGCCAAGCGGTAAGGCACAGGGTTTTGATCCCTGCATTCGCAGGTTCGAATCCTGCCAGCCCAGTGTTTTTAAGTATGTTAACTTCCAACTTTATAATGGGCTATCGCCAAGTGGTAAGGCAACGGATTCTGATTCCGTCATTCGCAGGTTCGAATCCTGCTAGCCTAGCTATTATCAGTGTTAAGAGGGTTTTAGTCCCTCTTATTTTTCTTTTAACCTCTGATAATTATATTGACTAAAGAGTTAGTGTGTTCTCCAATGCGAACACAAAAAGCAGTCAAAAATTAAATGATATTTTTTAATTTAGTGTTGATTTTATAAAGTTGTATGTGCTATATTTTAATAGATTAAAGGATTTTAATCTATCAAGGTGTATTCACCAAACAAAAGCCTTAGAGATGCGACCTCTAAGGCTTTCTTTTTCAGGCTGGTTGTTACCCTTCTTTCTGTCTAACCATTTGCTTAATTTCCGGTTACGTCTGTTATAACAGAAAGAATTTTGATTTTAATATTGATTTTATTAATTGTATATGTTATAATTATATTGACTAAAGAGTTAGTGTGTTCTCCAATGCGAACACAAAAAGCCCCTGCAAAACGCAACTTTGCAGGGGCTGTGCTTTTGTCGGCTACTATCTGTCAAGCCACTTGCAGATATAGTGACTAATTACATCTGCTGCGACAGATATTAAAAGAGTTAGTATGTAATAATCCAA
>CAZGIC010000136.1:0-5107 GCA_964526435.1 uncultured Lachnospiraceae bacterium
TATTATTTATTTGTGTTATTTTTAATAACAACCTGGGCAACATTAAGAGCAAGGTCTGCAACTCTTTCAAGATTTGTAACAATATCAAGATATACAACACCTACAAGTGGATCACATCTGTTTGTTGTAAGTCTTACAATATGTTTCTCTCGCAATCCCTTTTCGAGTCCGTCAACTCTTTCTTCTTCCTTAATAACTTTTTCGGCATAGTCTATATTGTCATTTTCAAGAGCTGTAATAGAGTTCTTAACACATTTTGATGTTTCATCAAACATTTCTCTTAATTCAGTCTTTGCAGCATCAGAGAATTCAAGCTCATCTTCAATCATAGTTTCAGTAAATTCAGCAAGATTTTCGCTGTGGTCGCCTATTCTTTCCATATCGTGTACAGTGTGGAAAAGACTTGTAATATAGTCATTTTCTTCTTTGGTAACATCGGAGTTACAAAGTTTTACAAGGAACTGAGTTATAACCTTTGTAAGATTGTCGATTTTCTCTTCTCTTTCATAAATTTTTGCAATTGCTGACTTATCCTTGTTTATAAGGGTTTCACAAGCCAGATTTAAATTCTTTTCTGCCATTTTTCCAAGATGAACAATTTCTTTTACACAGCTTGCAATAGCTATACTGGGGCTGTTTAAAATTCTGTCATCAAGGTGCATTACTTCACTGTCTTCATCAACCTGTGTTTTAGATGTACGACACATAACTTCTGCAATTTTTACAAGCACACCTGAGAATGGGAACAAAATAATTGTGTTTGCAATATTAAATGCACTATGTACAAGGCTTATTTCATAAGGTGTAATTATACTTGAGCCCAAATCAGTATTAAACATAAAGAATATATAGGCAACAATACTGAAGATTATACTTCCTATTACATTAAACATTAAGTGAATATAAGCGGCACCTTTTGCATTTCTTGAAGCTCCGATACTTGACAAAAGAGCTGTTGCACATGTACCTATATTCTGACCCATAATAATGTAAACTGCTGAATCCCATGTAACAAGTCCGTTTACTGCCAGGGCAATAAGTATACCTACGGAAGCTGCACTGCTCTGTATAACTGCTGTAACAACAAGACCTACACCAAGACCGAGTATAGGATTTTTACCACATTCCTTAAAGGCAGTTGCAAAGCCTTCAAGCTCACTTAAAGGTGAAACAGCACTTGACATCATCTCTATACCTATAAAGAGCACACCAAAACCAATGATTATTTCACCTATTTGACAGGTTCTTGTTTTTTTACTGAAAAGCAAAAGAGCTGCACCGATAAGAATAGCAATAGGGGCAAGGGTATCAGTCTGCAGAAAATCTGCTGAGGATACTATCCAGCTTGTAACTGTAGTACCAATATTTGCACCCATTATAATTCCAACAGCCTGTGTAAGATTCATAAGGCCTGCATTAACAAAGCCGACTACCATAACTGTGGTAGCAGAACTGCTTTGTATTACTGCTGTAACAAGAGCACCTAAAATGACTCCTATAAATTTGTTCTTTGTTAATATTTCGATAACTTTTTTGAGTTTGTTTCCTGCCGCTTTCTGCAAACCGGAAGCCATTATATGCATACCATAAAGAAACAAACCAAGTCCTCCGCACAGACCGGTTATCAGTGCTAAATAATCCATAGTAAATTTCCTCCTGAAAGATTTTTATCTTTTACATTTACATATTAACAAAACAAAAAGACAAAATCAAGTAATATTATACATAAATTTTAATTTTAATCGATTTTTTATTTACATTCAAAACATACATTTTACATTTGTCTGTATTATTTTACGATTTCTTTGAGAACAGCATTAATTCCATATTGACTTATAAACTTTTTAATCATATTTTCATCGATAAGTCTGTTTCCTGTCCATAATATTGTGTAATAATCCATACCCAATTTATATAAAACATTTTTTAATATAATATTTTCATTTACAAACCATATTCGTACTTTAACAGGTTCTTTTTTTCTGTTGTTTACAAGGCACTTGTAAAAATAGTAAGCTCTTTTTATTACAAATCTTTTTTCAAATTTATGTATATAAATCGCTGCTGTAATAATTGTTAAATTAAAATCAAACAGTATAACTTGCAGTAATCCAAGCAAAAATAAAATATAAAAAATTATTTTGTTTAATATTCCAAGGCTTTTATTGGCTTTTAATGTGCCAATAAAATACCCTGCCGTATTTTGAAATAATACTGCTCCGTCAAGGGGATAAAGGGGCAGAAGATTAAATATTCCTATTAACACATTTACCCATCCTTCAAAGCTTCCGTGCAGTAATATGCCTGTCGCTATATTGAAAACGGGAGCAGACAGTAAAATTATATTTTTCTTAATGAGCCTCATATCTTCAATGCCTTCTATTTCTGAACAAAGACCTATAGGCATAACTGTAACTCCTCTGCTTTTTTTACCGAACATACCTGCTGTTATTATATGTATCAGTTCATGCACTATTATAAAAAAGTATAAAATAAAAAATTGCTCTAAACAGCCTAGAGCAATCATAAGTAATATAGTAAAAAAAGTTGTTATTTTAATTGTCAGTTTAAAATTATTGATCTTTATTTTCAATACTTGCCTCCATGTAATAATCATATGGATCTAAATATTCATTATTTTCTTTTATTTCATAGTGTAAGTGGGGACCTGTTGAATTGCCTGTGCTGCCTGTATAAGCAATTACATCCCCCTGTTTTATTTTTTGATTTTTTTCAGCTGTAACAGAACTTAAGTGAGCATATAATATTTCATAGTTGTCATATGTTCTGTACTTTATCCAGTTGCCATAGCTTTCAGAATATCCTGTGTCAATTACTACTCCGCTTTTAACAGCCTTAGCTTCTGTATTTAAGGATACACCAATATCAAGTCCCTTGTGATTTTCATTTTCACCTGTTACGGGATTTGCTCTGTTGCCAAAAATATCTGTTATTGTGCCTCCTGTTACAGGCTGTTCCCATATTTCGTTGGGAACTTCAAGTTTTTTCTGTATATTATAATATGAATTTTCTTCTAAATTGTTTATATACTCCTCTGTACTTTCATCAGGGGTAAAATCATCTCCTCCTGACAGAAACACAACACTTTTTGTTTCTGAAACAAAATTTTTTATATATGACACAGCATCTTTCATTGTTTCAATAGAAGTGTTTTCACTAAGATAAGTTTCAAGTTTTTCTCCGAATCCGTCTTTAAGCTGATAAGCTCCTGCCGCTATAATTGCAAGTCCCAGACATATATTAAGTCTTAAAACAAATGTTGAACCTTTTTCGTTATGATTTTCCTGTTTTTTTGTATATCCCTTATTTATTCTTCTGTGTCTTGCAGAATAATATCTTTTATCCATAAAAATTCACCTCTTCATAATTATATGAAGAGGCATATGAATATATTCCGATTATATGGACATTACCACGGATGCAGAAAGGCAGGAAAAGCCCATAAGTTGTTTCAGCATATATTTAGTTTTTAGTTATCTTGGTATCATTACAAAAGTTACAAACATAAAAAATCCAAGTATGTATAACAGAGGACTTATTTTCTTTTCATCAGGGACAAAAATATGGATTAAAACATAACTTATAACTCCGACACAAACACCTATAAGCAGACTGTTTGTAAAAGGCATTAGTATCATAGTCAGGAAAGCAGGTACAGCCTCTGTTATTTCCTTAAAATCAATATACTTCAAAACACCCATCATCAGAACACCGGCAACAATAAGGGTAGTGGCCGTTGCTGCTGACGGAACTAAAGAAACCAGAGGAGTAAAAGGAACTGTAGCAAGAAACAGTATACCTGTTGTTACAGCTGTAAGTCCTGTCCTTCCGCCCTCAATGACACCTGCAGTAGATTCGACATAGGTGGAAATGCTTGTTGTGCCAAGCAAAGCTCCTGCTGAGGTTGTCACTGCGTCCACTTCCAGTATTCTCGGTATATTCTTTTTTCTTCTTGAGCTGCTTTCAGATATGTCAATATAATTATCCATAGCTATAAGCATTGACATGGTTTCAAATATATCCATTATACAAATTGAAAACACGATTACAATTATGTTTACAGCACTGTTAATTATGGTATCATTGTTAGTAAAATCAATTAATCCGTTAAAATCAAGTTTAAAGGCAAGTGATGTAACATCAACACTGAATTCAAATCCCGTATTATCTCCAATATGTACAAGTCCCAAAGGAATTGCAGCAATAATACATATTACCTTTCCTATAAATATAGCACCATGTATATGCCTCTTAATCATTACCGCAATAAGAAGCACTATAACAAGAGCAAGCACAGCACTTACATTGTTCTTGTCAGCTATATTTATTCCGAAAATAACTCCGAAATTTTCACCGTCAAAATTAATAATATGTGCCTTGACAAGTCCCGTACAGGCTATGAAAAAACCTATTCCTGCACTTACAGCAAATTTCAGATTGCTTGGTATAGCCTTATGGAGCCTTTTCTCCATACCTGTTACTGCCAGTATAAAAAACATAACTCCCGATATAAAAACAATGGCTAGTGCCTGATTATAGCTGTAGCCATATTCCAGACAAATAGTATAAGTAACAAATGTGCCTATAGCGATACTTGGTCCCTGAACCAGGGGAAGCTTTACAATGCTTCCTATAAATATTGATGCAAATCCTGCCGCAATAAAAGCGATTGCAGTAAGGGTTACAAACAAATTGTTTGCGGTAATCCCTTCATATATTATGGCATCTCTTATGATTTCTCCGCTTTCATCTATTGCACCGGGAAATGCACATATGAGTATTTCAGGAACAAGTATAACAGCATATAACAGCGTAAAATAATTTGTCACTCCGGCAAGAAACTCTGTTTTCATATTTGTATTGTTTCTGGGCATGTCAAAATATTTATAGCAAAACCCCTTTATCTTCCTGAACCCCTTAGTTTTCATCGGCATAAAAATACTTCCTCCTGTTAAACCTTCTTAATTTTAATAATATCAAATATTCACTTTCATTGCAACATAATATCTTAGAGCTTTAACTAAACTATAATAATATTACAGGAAGCTAAAACTTCCTGTGCTATGGTCACTTCGTTCCCCATAGC
>CAZGIC010000137.1:0-2036 GCA_964526435.1 uncultured Lachnospiraceae bacterium
CTTACAGCACTGTTTGAACTTCCTGCGGCAGGATATACAGTATCAAAGGCTTTCAGTGATGTATCAAGATAGACATCTATACCTTCTTTAATTGCAAAAGGGCATACTCCTCCGGGAGCGTGTCCTATGTAACTTTCAACATTATCCCATGGAATCATTTTAGCCTTTGTATGGAACTGTGCTTTGTATTTCTTGTTGTCTATTTTCATATTTCCTGCTGTAATTATTAATATTGCATTGTCATCAATTAAAAATGACATAGTTTTTGCTATTTTTGCAGGTTCGCAGCCTATTGCCTGAGCAGCAAGTTCAACTGTTGCACTTGATTCATCAAATTCCATAACACGGTCAGCAAGATTCTTTTCTTTAAAAAAATCACATACTTTATTAAATGCCATAATATGTGCCTCCTTGATATCTTATTTATATTTTATAGTATAATACTTTTTAATTAAGTATACAAGATTTTTTAATAATAAAAAAGGTTTACATATAAGGAAAAAGAAGGTATAATTATTATAAGGTATACAGATGTCCGGAATATGGAGGTCATTATGGACGAAGATAAGAAAAGGGATACTGCTGAAAATACAGCAGATGAAATAAAAAAAGATAATGTTACAGAAATTGCCTCTGATGAAAATAAAGATAAAAGTTCAGGTTCTGAGGCAAACAGTGAAAATAAGGAAAATACCGAAAAAACTGAAAAAAACGAAAAAGAAGGCAAGCCTGATATAAAAGTCATTGACGGAAATAAGAAGGTAAAGAAGAAAAAAGTAAAGCCGCCTAAAAAGGCATCAAATATTAAAAAAATTAAAGCATTTAGTCCAAACAAAAAGCGTATTAAAAAATTTGTTAAGACTAACAAGACTTCTTTGATTGCTCTTGTAGCAATAATTGTGCTTCTTGTTATAGCTTTTTTATTTAATTCAAATAATATTATTAAAATCGGCGAAAAACAGGTAATGTTTTCAAAAGAATACAGTATGAGTTCAAAGGCTGATTTTTATGTAAGCGGGAATAACATATTTTATGTTTCAAAGGATGGTATGCTGTTTTTAGATGAAAAAGGTCAGACCCTGTGGTCTGATACGTTTACCATGTCAGCTCCTTATATGCTTTGTGACGGTGACTATGTAGCCGTTGCTGACAGTAACAGCAAAACAGTAAATGTTTATGACAAGACAGGGCGTATTTATCAGATTTCAACAGCAGGTCCCATTACAACATTTGCTATAAATCCAATAGGATGCTGTGCTGTAGTATGCAAGGTTGACGATGATTACAGGGTAGATGTTTATACCAATACAGGGGAAGCAATGTTTGAAGGTGCAAGAGCATCAAAAGATGGTATACCTATTGGGATTGATATTTCTAATGACGGTACTATTGTATCTATGACTCTTGTAGATTACAATGATATTAAAATTAAATCAAGTGTTCTGTTTTACTACACTACTAAAGCAGACGCTCAGAATTCAGAATCCAGTGACGGACTTGCCGGTGCAATTGAAGTGCCTGATGCAATTGCTGCAATAGTGAAATTTCTCCCAAATAATCAATGTATTGTTGCCAGTGATTCATCAATGATGAGTATTGATTGTTCAAATAAAAATTCATTTGTGAAAAAGTGGGAAAAAACTTTTGAAAATTATGTAACAGCATTTGATATTGTAAACAATAAATATGTAGCTGTTGCCTATGGTGAAGCTATGGATATTTCAAATGATGACGCAAATGATGATGAGAATACTATACACTGGTATAATCTTAACGGCAGAGAAACAGGTTCTGCAAAAGCTGATGGCAGAATATCAGATATATCATCTTCTGATAAAGGTACAATAATTACCGTAGATAAGGAGTTTATTGCATATAATTACAGAGGCAATGAACTATGGAGATATACGGCGGTTCAGAATGTAACCGGTATGCAGTTTTATAATTCTGTTGACAGAGTAATACTTATTACGCCTACAAAGATGCAGCTTCTTGATGTTAAAAGGGGTGTAATTATGGAGGAAGAAACAGAAGAA
>CAZGIC010000137.1:2136-4981 GCA_964526435.1 uncultured Lachnospiraceae bacterium
GATGCAGCTTCTTGATGTTAAAAGGGGTGTAATTATGGAGGAAGAAACAGAAGAAATAACAGAGGCAACAGTTGATGAAACAACTGCTGAGGCACAGACTCAATAGGAGGGTGTATGGTTAATTATATTGTTGATATTGTAATTATAATAATTATATTGTTTTTTATATTTAAATTTGCATCAAAAGGACTGGTTCAAAATATTTTGAAATCCTGTTCATGGCTTATATCACTTTTGGTGACCTATTTTCTTTATCCTGTCATAAGTGGATTAATAAGAAATACATTCATATTTGATTCATTAAGAGAATCTGTTTATGGAGTTATGAGCCTTGATACACTTAGTGCAGAAAGCGGTTCAGGGCAGATTGATGCTATAAATTCTCTTACACTTCCGGAAGCTCTTAAGGAACTTCTTATAGACAATAACAATTCTGTTATATATGATCTTTTAGGTGTAAGCAATTTACAGGAATATATTGCGGGATATATTGCAAATATAATACTTAACATTATTATAAGTATAGTTGTGTTTATTATTATAATTGTGATTATTAAGGCTGTTTCAGGAGCATTGCAGCTTGCTGTTAAGCTTCCTGTAATAAAACAGGTAAATGGTATAGGCGGAGGAATTTTAGGTCTTTTTTGGGGAGTGGTTTTTGTATGGGTTATAATGGCAATTTCTACTCTTTTTATTGCAACTCCTTTTTTTGCAGATATTATAGGAGCTGTAGATAATTCTATCATAGGAAAAATTCTCTATGATAATAACATTATTATGAATGTATTGCTGGCAAAGCTGTTTGGCTGGGGATGATGTGGTGATGTTATGACAGATAGATATATAACTGTAAAAGGATATGGAACAGCGGAAATTGTTGAAAAAAAATCAAGATTTATAGCTAATGTAAAGCCTGTTGTTTCTGAGGAAGAGGCAATAGAATTTGTTGATGAAATAAAAAAACGTTACTATGATGCAAGGCATAACTGTTACGCATATCAGATTGGCGATAGAAATCAGATACAACGGTATTCAGATGACGGTGAACCTGGAGGTACTGCGGGAATGCCTATTCTTGATGTTTTGAGAGGCAGGAATATAAAAAATTCAATTGTTGTAGTTACAAGATATTTTGGCGGTACCTTGCTTGGTACAGGAGGACTTGTAAGGGCTTACAGTTCTGCTGCAAAAGCAGGACTTATAAATACCGGACTTATTGAGAGAATACCTCATATAAGGTTAAAATTTACAGTTGACTATACCCTGTCAGGTAAGGTACAATATGAGATAATAAACGGAGGACATATTTCGGAAGATACTGTGTATACGGACAAAGTGGAATTTATAGTACTGTGTGAAATTGACAGGGAATGTGAACTTACTGAAAATATTGTTAATATAACCGGCAACAAAGTTGTTATAAGTAAAGAAGATAATCCTGTTTTTATAGACAGGGATATAGAGTTGTAAAGGAGATGTTAATATGAAAAAATTTTTGATGTTACTATCATTTGTGCTTGCTTTAAATACAGCAACATGTGTATTTGCGTCATCAACAAACAGTGTAACAACAGTCCAGCATGTTAAAGACGGCACATCTCTTGCTTCTGCTTCTTTTGAAATTGTACCACATTCAGAGGTGGAAACCGGGTCATCAATTATCCTTACATTTACAAATGCCACTGTATTTTCTCAGGATATAATTGACGGAACAAGCAGTGATACAACAGCAGTGGGATATAAAACGGGCGGATATCAGTATAATGTAAACGGTATTACATGGGATGGAACAAAAAGTTTTGGAGAGGTGGTTCCTTATACAGGCAGCAGTCAATTGCCTTACTACATAAGAAGAATCAATGATATTCAGATAGAGGTATATTTAATTAATTTGCCTGATGTTTATGTGGGAAGTTCTCTTGCAAATGTAAATGGTTCGGGAAGAGCACCGTATTATTCAATCCCTCTTGTTGTATATGCAGATTCTGACGGCGATGCGGAAGTTACTGTAAGTATTGACAGTAATGGAACTTCTATAAGCAGTTCAGGAAGCTCAGAGATAAATAATAGTCTTGCTACATCAGATACAACTACCACAACTACAACTGTAACAGAAACTGAAACGGAAACAACAACAGAAAGCTCAAATGAAGAAAGCAGTTCATCTGCTGTTCTCAGCAACAGGGTTGAAGTGCAGATAGGTGCATATTCAATTGTTGTAAACGGTACAAGTATAAGTATTGATACACCTGCTTATATTCAGGAATCTTCAAGTTCAACAATGATTCCTTTAAGAGTTGTAAGTGAGGGTATTATAGGTGATGATGACTGTATCAGCTGGGATGCAACAACAAAAACAGCAACCATAACATATAATGATAATGAAATAAAGTTTACAGCAGGTTCAAATATTGTTTACATTAATGGAACATCAAGTGTTATGTCAAATGGAGTTTCTGCTGAAATAAAGGACGGCAGAATGTTTGTGCCTTTCAGAACTTTAGGAGAAGCTCTCGGTGCAGATGTCAGCTGGGATGCAGAAACAAAGACGGCTTATTTTAATTAATAAGGTGCTGCAAATGCAGCACCTCAGCGTGTCGAAAAAGTCGACACGCTTGCAATAAATGCTTGCTCAGCACTTTCAGCTTCGCTGAAAGCCATACCTTCGGTGTGGCCGATAAATCTTTAGATGCAAACATTTATTGCAATAAAGCTAATGAAGGAACCATCAGAACTTTTGCTACGCAAAAGCAAGGCTACGCCTTGTCGGATCAATCTTTCCGATTCAATTCAAGTTTTCCGCAATTTTGACGTTAAAACGTCAAAATTACAGAAAAGTTCCTGT
>CAZGIC010000138.1:0-4938 GCA_964526435.1 uncultured Lachnospiraceae bacterium
ATATAATTAGTCTACAGCCACAATTGACTTCTTGTTGTAAGAACCGCAGCTCTTGCAAACTCTGTGAGGCATCATAAGCTCTCCGCACTTGCTGCATGCAACTAAAGTTGGAGTAGCAATCTTCCAGCTCTGAGCCTTTCTCTTATCTCTCTTAGACTTAGACATCTTACCCTTAGGACAAATTGACATTTCTCTACACCTCCTTGATTTAGTAAATTAATCATCATTAAAAAGAGTCAACAACTTTTCAAATTGTGGATTAACATAGCCTCTGTCACAGCCACAATCGCTGTCATTTAAATTATGACCGCATTTAGGGCATAACCCCTTACAATCATCGGAACACAAAACCTGCATAGGCAGATTAAGCATGATGTTAGCTATGACAGCCGGCTTCAAATCAATCGTCTTATCTGAAAGCTCCCAAATCTCTCCTTCTGAGTCAGGCGTTTCCGAAAACACCTCATTTAAGTCAAAATCAAGTTTGGTTTCAAAAGCACTAAGACATAAGTCACAATTCAAATTCAAAACCGTCTTTACCATGCCTTCAACAATGAATTCGCTTCCCTTACGGTACACATTACCGCACACATTAGCAGAAACATCCATCATATAGTTTCCCCTTGGAAGTTCAAATTTCTCATTAAATTCAAATTCTTCATTTTTATCAGCAAGGTATTTAACATCAATAAGCATAATAACACTCCTGTTCCGCAGGAATAGTCAGCCTATTCCGTAATGCCGGAAAGCATTAATCCCTCTCCGACAACACATCAAATGATATTATATCATTGTACCTATGTTTTGTCAAGAAAATTTTTCAACAAAAATCAATTGGCTTTTTATTTATTTAATAATTCCATTGTATCCTGAGCAATCATTAATTCCTCATCAGTTGGGATTATAAATGTCTTGATCTTACTTCCTTCACCTGTAAAGTCAATATCTTCACCACGAAGCTTATTCTTTTCAGCATCAATCTTAACACCGAGGCATTCAAGATATTCACATATAGCAGCTCTGTGACCGCCATTGTTTTCACCGATACCTGCTGTAAATACAATAGCATCACAACCGCCGAGAGCTACATAATAAGCACCGATAAACTTAGCGATCTGATATCTGAACATATCAAGTGCAAGTTTAGCTCTTTCGTCACCATTATTCATAGCTTCTTCAGCATCTCTGAAATCGCTTGATCTTCCTGTAAGTCCGAGTAAGCCTGACTTCTTGTTCATAATAGTATCAATTTCATCCGGTGTAAGATTTTCCTTCTTCATTAAGTATGGAACGATAGCAGGATCAATGTCACCGCATCTTGTACCCATTTCAAAACCTGCCAGCGGAGTAAGACCCATTGTTGTATCAATAACCTTACCATCCTTAACAGCAGCAATTGAAGAACCATTTCCCAAATGACAAGTAATAACCTTGCTGTGTTCAGGATTGCCAAGCATTTCAATAGCTCTCTTAGAAACATATCTATGGCTTGTTCCGTGGAAACCGTATCTTCTTACATCATACTTTTCATAGTATTCATATGGAAGAGCATACATATAAGCCTTAGGTGGCATAGTCTGATGGAAAGCAGTATCAAATACAGCAATGTTAGGAACACCGGGCATAAGCTTTTCACAAGCTTCAATACCCATAAGGTTAGCAGGATTGTGTAAAGGACCTAAGTCAAAGCATTTTCTTACAACATCCTTAACCTCTTCAGTTACAACACATGATTCAGTAAAGTACTTGCTTCCGTGAAGTACTCTGTGTCCTACACCATTAATTTCACTAAGGTCACTTATTACACCGCACTCAGAATCAACAAGCTTTTCCATAACAAGCTTAATAGCCTCGTCATGGTTTGCAAGAGGCTGTTCAAAAACAACCTTGTCCTTACCTGCAGGTGTATGCTGAAGATTAGATCCTTCGATACCTATTCTTTCAACTAAACCCTTAGCCATAACTTCATTGTTGTCCATATTGTATAACTGGTACTTTAAAGATGAACTTCCGCAATTAATAACTAAAATTTTCATAAATTTTCTCCTTATAATTAATATCATCAGAACTGCGTTCTGATCACTGTTTTCACAGTGCTAATATAATACTCGGCTGACGCCTTGGCGACTTTTCCCACAAAATTGAAAGTAAGCCTTCATTTTGTTCAGGTAAGCCATATTACAGGAAGTTAAAACTTCCTGTTGCTATGTCACTTCGTTTCCACAGCACTTTGCTAATGCAAAGAATATGCCCACCTCGGCTGACACCTCGGTGACTTTTCCCACAAAATCGAAAGCAAGCTTTCATTTTCTTCAGATCGGTCATATTACAGGAAGTTAAAACTTCCTGCTGCTATGTCACTTCGTTTCCATAGCACTTTGCTGACGCAAAGAATATGCCCACCTCGGCTGACGCCTCGGTGACTTATCTTCGAAAATCGAAAACAAGCTTTCATTTTCTTCAGATAAGTCATATTATTTATCAGCTAACTGAGCCTGAACAGCAGTCATTGCAACAACTCCTACAATATCCTCAGCAAAGCATCCTCTTGAAAGGTCATTAACAGGCATTGAAAGTCCCTGTAAAACAGGACCGTAAGCTTCTGCCTTAGCAAGTCTCTGAACAAGCTTGTAACCAATGTTTCCTGCCTCAAGGCTTGGGAATACAAGTGTATTTGCATGTCCTGCAACCTTACTGTCAGGAGCCTTTAACTCACCAACTTCAGGAACTAAAGCCGCATCAAGCTGTAATTCTCCGTCAAGCTCAATGTCAGGGAATTTCTCATGAGCAATCTTAACAGCCTCTGCAACTTTAGTAACATCATCATGCTTAGCACTGCCCTTTGATGAATAAGAAAGCATAGCAACTCTTGGTTCACCGCCGGTAAACATTTTAAATGATTCAGCAGAAAGACCTGCAATTTCAGCAAGCTTTGCAGAATCAACATCAGTATTAACTGCACAGTCAGCAAATACAAAAAGACCATTGTCGCCAAATTCACAATCAGGAACTTCCATAAGGAAGAAGCCTGAAACAGAACTGATACCCGGCTTAGTCTTTAATAACTGAAGAGCAGGACGGATAGTATTTCCTGTTGAATGGCATGCACCTGAAACAGCACCATCAGCATCACCGCACTTACACATAAGGCATGCATAATACATATAATCCTTAGTCATCATTTCTTCTGCAGACTCAGGAGTAACCCCCTTCTTGCCCCTTAATTCTACAAACTTGTCAATATACTTTTGTCTGTTAGGATCTGTAAAAGGATCTACAATAGTTGCACCTGTAATATCATATCCCTTACTATTTTCAGCAATTTCTTCAGGCGTACCTATAATTACAAGGTTAGCGATACCCTCCTTTAAAATCTGCTCGGCAGCAGCAAATGTTCTCTTGTCCATAGATTCAGGCAAAACAATTGTCTTCTTGTCTGCCTTAGCTTTAGCCTTAAGGCTGTCCATAATACTCATAATTTTTTCTCCTTTCACATCTTAATTAAAATATAGAGCACACACTCTTATCTAGTTTAATTATAACCCTAATGTTAAAATTTCACAATATCTTTTTTCAAAAAAATTGTATTTTTTTTATAAATTTGATATACTAATTTCACCAAACAGCAAAAAGGAGACACATATATGGCAACAGGTATAATTGCAGAATACAATCCTTTTCACAAAGGTCATATGTACCATATAAATGAAACAAATAAAATTACAGACAGGGATATAGTTGTTATAATGAGCGGCAATTTTGTTCAGAGGGGAGAACCGGCAATGACAGATAAACATACAAGGGCAAAAATGGCACTTAGAAACGGTGTATCTCTTGTACTTGAACTTCCCGTAGAATATGCAACAGGCTCCGCAGATGTTTTTGCTAAAGGTGCTGTAAACATACTTGAAAAAAGCGGAATTATAGATACTCTTTCCTTTGGCAGTGAAATCGGCTCTACAGATATTTTTTATGAAATATCAGATATTCTTAACAATGAGCCGGAACCTTTCAAAGAACTTATCAAAAGCTATCTTAACAAGGGATTGTCCTATCCCTCTGCAAGATCAAAGGCTCTTGAGAATTATATGTCTGTAAACCTTAATTTTATAAACAGATCAAATAACATACTTGCATTGGAATATATACGTCAGTTAAAAAAACTTAACAGCAGTATAAAACCTGTTACAATTAAAAGAATTGTATCAGAATACAACAGCACAGACTTAAGCGGAGAAATTTCATCAGCATCGGCAATTCGTTCTGCACTTATAAAAAAAGACATAACAGCTCTTAATTCTGTACCTGAAAACTGTATTGATATTATAAAGTCCAATAAAATCCCTCAGTTAAATGACTATACATCAATACTTTTATATATTCTCTGTACAAAATCTTCTTCTGAAATATCCCAATATGCAGACATTACAGAAGGTCTTGAAAACAGAATATTAAGCACTGACTTTAACTGTATTGATGAACTTATATCAAAAATAAAGACAAAGCGTTATACTTACTCAAAACTGCAACGGGCAATACTCCATACTATACTTGGAATCACAAAGGAAGATCAGCAGGCAGACCCGGAGTATATAAGAGTACTGGGATTCAGAAAGGATAAAAAGTATCTTTTAAAAAACCTTACAGAAAAAGCTTCACTACCAGTAATAATTAACGTAAAGAAAAATGAAAATCTTTTAAAAAGAGAAATTGCTGCCACTGACATATATAACATTCCACTAAATAAAAAAAGAGGACTGGAATATACCACACCTCTTGCAATAGAGTAATGAGGACTGTCACAAAAACAAGTCCCCATTACTTTTTTCTCTTACTGAAAACATCAATTGACATCAATATCCCCTGCAAAATAAAATTATAATATATATCATCTTACATATTAAAACCGCCAAACCAAATATTTGTGACAAAAAAATC
>CAZGIC010000139.1:0-4738 GCA_964526435.1 uncultured Lachnospiraceae bacterium
CTCAGCCACATATCAACACCATCGCCAAAAACCTCCGCACTTATTATATAGCCCTCTTCCCCCGTTTCAATAATTTCCGCCGTCGGCAGCCTGTCAAGAACAGCCTCAACACAATCCCCCCTGTATTTAAACTTAATTCTTCTAAGCTTACCGCCGTACATAAACTGTATTCTTTTACGAAATTCACCCTCTTCAAATCTGTTCTTATAAGGCACTTCAAAACGCTCATCTAACACTTCAAAGCTCTGTATCCTGTCCACTCTGTAAATGGTAGGGGAAATTTCCTTTCCGTTTTCATATTTTTCTTTGTCAGCACCGTCAATAAATCCTGTAATATAAAAATAAAATTCAGAAAACATAAGTCCCACAGGCTTTATTTTTCTTTCCACAAGCTCTCCCTTTTGCTTGCAGTAAACCATATTTATTTTTCTGCATTCCCTTATTGCCATATTCAGTTTCCATATAGGATCTATTACAGCTTTTTTATGATTAAGCTCCATATAATGTATCAATTCATTTGAAATCAAATCTCTCAAAATTTTTTGTTCATCTTTAGAAATACAATTATGTATTACCTTTCTTATTATAGGTGTGATTTCGTCTTTTCTGAATGCTCTGCTTTCAAGAAGTATCTTACAGACAGCCAGAGCTTCCCCCTTGCTCAGATTATCTGCTTTTTCACTTTCAATATAATAGCCGTTAAGTTCACGGCTGTATACAAGGGTAATTCTTTCCCCGCCTTCAGCTGTCTGATTTTCAAAAAAAGCTCTTAAATCTTCAATATCCCTTTGTATAGACTTCTGCCCCACATTAAAATATTCAGCAAGTTCAGCTTTATTTATAATTTCACCTTTCAGCAGTCTGGTATAAATCTGCAGCACTCTGTTATATTTAAAACCCGAGCCAAAATTACCATTTTCCATAAACATAACCTCACAATCTTCAAATTATAAGATATTTTTTCCTTTAATTTATTATTACAATTTGATTATATCATATTAATATGGACAGTTATTGTCTATGTAATAAAAAAATGTATTTATTCCTCAAATTTTAATACATAATAATTATAACCTATATATTAAATCTTTTCAAGCTCTTCAGGCTATTTTTATTACGTCTTTAAAGTCGTTGAAAGATAGTGTAAAAGAGTTTAAAGTTATTTTACAAATATAACTAATATGCCATAACATAAAATACCGAAAAAATTAAACTATATAAAACTTCTACTTAATAAGGCGGTGTTCAAATGAGTTTTAACCGTGAAAAAATTGCATATACACTGGGACTTAGAATACGTGACTTCCGCAATGAAAGGAAATTAAGTCAGGAATCTCTTGCCTTAGCTTCAGGTCTCCACCCTGCTTATCTTGGCAGAATTGAACGGGGTGAAAAGTGTCCCACTATTGAAACCCTTTATAAAATATCCCAGGGTCTTAAACTGCCTCTTGCTGAACTTCTGGATTTTTCATCTGAAGTAAAACCATCATCAGCTGAAGCCATGTACAGAATAGAAAAAGCCATGTCAGGTCTTACTGAAAGGGAAGCAATACGCATAGCCGAAATTGTTGAAAACATAGTTTCATTAAAAAATTAAGTTAATAAAAAAATAAAAAAAGGCTGCCGTAAATGGATAATTTTTCCCATTTACGACAGCCTTTTTATAATATTTCCCTGTTTTCATTCTTTCTGCAAATTTTCACTCTTCATATACTCAATATACTCCTCTCCCCATTCCCCCAAAGCCTCCAGGACTTTTTTAAACTTCATACCTATTTCACTTAGAGAATACTCAACTTTAGGCGGTATCTGTGAATATTCCTTTCTCACTATAAGACCTTCCTTTTCGAGAGTTTTTAACTGTCTTGACAATGTTGTATGTGTCATTTCCTCAGGCATTTGTCTTTTAAGTTCATTAAATCTTATAGTTCCCTCAGACAAAACATACATAATATACAATGACCATTTCCCCGATAAAACCTTCTGTGATGTTACATAAGGACAAAGTCCGAATAAATCTTTATCAGTCATATACTATCTCCTTTGATACTGCTATCATAAAATATCCTACTTGTTTTTATTTTCGTATTTGATATAATTACCTTACAATTATTTTATCACTTATAATTTATAATTTCAACAGTTATAATTGATACTATAATTAAAACAAAAAAATACATATAACAAGAAAGGAAAATTCATATGGAAAAAGTATTAAATTATTTAAAAAACTGCGGAACTTTTTATCTTGCAACAACTGAAGGCAATCAGCCCCATGTACGCCCCTTCGGAGCTGTTTGTCAGTTTGAAGGAAAGCTTTACTTTGTAACAAACAATAAGAAAAATGTATACAATCAAATGCTGGAAAATCCCAAAGTTGAAATCTGTGGCATGTACAAAGGCACATGGATAAGGGTTGAAGGAGAAGTAAAGGAAGATACACGCCGTGAAGCAAGAGCTGCCATGATGGATGACAACAAGGCTGCACTCAGCAGTATGTATACTGTAGATGATAATTTAATGACGGTGCTTTACTTTACAAAAGGAAAAGCAACTATATATTCATTTACAGAAGAACCTGAAGTTATTGAATTTTAATATGGAATTTTTCTGATTCCCCTGTAAAAAGCAAACTGCTGTCATATAACTTACATATTTTACCATTACATTCAACAATACATAAAAATTGACAGCAATTAATCTCATAAAAAGTCCGTAAACTAAAATGAGCGAATAAATTATATTCGCTCATTTCATTATATTATAAATTCAGGTAGGTATTTGCATAAGTATAATCACTATATATTTAAAAGGTTTTGTAATATTTATCCTTTAATAACAATTTCTGTAGGTGTAACTCCGTCCTCTCCATATGTAATTGAAAGAACAGTATCTACAGTCACATCACTTATTGCTGCCTGTACTTTTTCGCCGTTTTCGCCTTCCTTGTAAAGTATTGATTCATCAACAGTAATTGTCTTTTCCTCTCCTTCAAATGTCATTTCAGGTTTTTCACCTTCAGCCATTTCTCCCGGCTGTCCGGGAGCTTCGCCCTCAGTCATGCCCTCAGGCTTTTCAGGAGCTTCACCTTCTGCCATTCCCTCAGGCTTTTCCGGTGCTTCACCTTCTGGCATTCCCTCTGGCTTTTCCGGTGCCTCACCTGCCGGCATTTCAGGAGCTTCTCCCTCAGGCTTTTCCGGTGCTTCGCCCTCTGTCATACCCTCAGGTAATTCAGGTGCTTCACCTTCTGCCATTCCTCCCGGATTTCCGCCTCTTCTCTGACCTTCAGCTTCCTGAACGCTTATTGTAGTACCGCTTACAGAAACAACCTTAGCCATTGTTCCCATATTCATTTCAGGCATTTCTCCCATAGGTGCTTCCTCTGTTACAGCTGTTGTTTCCGTTGCTGTACTGTCTTCAGCATATACATTAAAAGCCATACTTAAAGCACAAACAGAAGCAACTGCTAAAACCATTGATAATTTTCTCTTCATATTACAAACATCTCCTTTAATTTGCATTGTTTTTGTTTACAGGGAAAATATTAACATATGCAAATTAAATAAAAAGGAAGTATTTATTAAAATGAGTTAATCATTTTTTAGAAAAATTTAATTCTATTTCAAATTTACCAAACCAACAATCATATATAATAGTATTTAAATCTCAAATTTATGGATTTATGCTATAATACATTTGATACTGCGGATTAGTTTTTGACACCCTTTTAAGGTTCTACAATATTTGGTATGGTCGTTATCGTAAACTCCCATATTGCCTTCATATAGGCTCCCTTTTAAGGGAGCTGTCAGCCACAGGCTGACTGAGGGTTTTCACTCTTCTAAATTATAATTTCATCCTTTCCTTTTGCTCTTAAGTCATATCCCTTTCCAAATAATCATATATTCCCATAAAGGAGATGATTTTATGGAAATCTATACAGTAAAACAAGGCGACACATTGTCTTCCATAGCTGAACGCTTTGGCACAACTCCCGATGAAATTATAAAAACAAACTTAATCACAAATCCCCAAAATCTTGTACCGGGGCAGGATTTAATAATACTAATACCTCAGATAACCCACACAGTAACAGCAGGAGATACCCTTGCCTCAATAGCAGCAGAATACAAAACTTCTGTAAGTTCAATTCTCAGAAACAATCCTTCAATAACATCAGATAATCTTCCTGTAGGAACAACATTAGCCATAACATACAAAGACGTAAATCCTTCAAAAACAATACTTCTTAACGGTTACACTTATCCTGAAATACCAAGAGAAAATTTAAAAAGAATACTGCCTTATTTAACCTTTCTGACAGTATTTACCTACGGTTTTACAAATAACGGAGACTTAATCTCGCCCAATGACGAAGATATTATACAGCTTGCTTTAGATTTCGGAGTTGCACCTGTAATGCTTATTTCAACCCTTACAAGTTCAGGTACTTTTTCAAATGAACTTGCCCGCACTCTTCTGAACTCACCTGATCTCCAGACCCGCCTTATAAATAACATAATAAACACAATGGACGAAAAAGGCTACAAGGCACTGGACATTGACTTTGAATACCTTCCCGTAGAAAACAGAGAAAGTTATATTAATTTTGTTGCCACACTTACAGATGCCCTTAACGCAAAAGGCTACTATACTTTTGTTGCCCTTGCCCCAAAGACATCTTCATCACAGCCGGGACTTTTATATGAATCCCATAACTATTCAGGACTTGGCAGCG
>CAZGIC010000140.1:0-4672 GCA_964526435.1 uncultured Lachnospiraceae bacterium
GCTACAGTATTTTCCTTATTGTTAAATGCTGTAAGTCTGAAGTAATTATCTCCGTTTTTACCAAATCCAGCTCCAGGAGTACCTACTACCTGAATTTCATTTAACATTTTATCAAAGAAGTCCCAGCTGTACATACCAAATGGGCACTCAAACCAGATATAAGGTGAATTAATACCGCCAAAATATTTAACACCAAGCTCATCCATTGTATCTGCAATTATTTTTGCATTTTCTCTGTAGATATTAATCATTTCCTTTGCTTCTTCCATACCCTGAACGCTGAAAACGGCAGCGGCAGCTTTTTGCACAATATAAGGAACGCCATTAAACTTTGTTGTCTGTCTTCTGTTCCACATTTTGTTTGGATACATATATGTACCGTCTGATGCCTTATACTTAAGTGCTTTTGGAACAACAGTATATCCGCATCTTGTACCTGTAAAGCCTGCTGTCTTTGAAAGTGAGCAGAATTCAATACAGCAATCCTTTGCCCCTTCAATTGCATAAATACTTCTAGGAAGCGTTTCATCTGTTATAAAGCATTCATAAGCAGAGTCAAAGAGAATGATAGCGTCATTAGCCTTGGCATAATCTATCCATTCCTTTAATTGCTCCTTGTTATAAACTGCACCTGTAGGATTGTTAGGTGAGCAGAGATAAATAATATCAGCATGAACAGAAGGATCAGGCATTGCAAGGAAATTATTTTCAGGATTAGCATTCATATAAATTATGTTTCTGCCGTTCATAGTGTTAGTATCAACATATACAGGATAAACAGGATCAGGAACAAGAACTGTATTGTCCACTGCGAAAAGATCTGTTATATTTCCTGTATCAGACTTAGCACCATCTGACACAAAAATTTCATCAGCATCAACTTCAACACCGTTTCTGCTGTAATAATCCTTAATTGCATTTCTTAAGAAATCATAGCCCTGTTCCGGACCGTATCCTTTAAATGTAGCAGGATCAGCCATTTCATCAACTGCATCATGAAGAGCTTTTATAACTGACTTGCTTAATGGCTGAGTTACATCACCTATACCAAGTCTTATTATGTCCTTATCAGGATTTTCAGCTGCAAAAGTATTAACTCTTCTTGCTATTTCTGAGAAAAGATAACTTTCTTTAAGATTTAAATAGTTTTCGTTTAATTTTGGCATTTTTTTCTCTCCTTTTAGCCTTTTATTTTTCTTTTAACAGTTTATTGACTGCAGCAAGTTTTACACAGACACAAAACACATCAATTGCCTTTTTAAGCTCCTCAACTGTAGGATATGAAGGTGCTATTCTTATGTTGCTGTCATTTGGATCCTTTTTGTAGGGGTATGTTGCCCCTGCATCTGTAAGTATAAGTCCGCACTCTTTTGCAAGGCGTACAGTTTCTTTTGCACATCCGGGGAGTGTATCCACAGATATAAAGTATCCGCCCCCTGGTTTTACCCATGTAAGTAAATCATTGTCGCCGAATTCTTCATCCAGCTTATTTAAGACAACGTCAAATTTTTCTCTGAGCATTGAACCGAGTTTTTTCATATGCTCCATCATTCCTTCAGGCGATCTGAAAAAGCTGTATGTTCTTATCTGGTTTATCTTATTATAGCCAATTGTCATTATACCGAAACGTTTTTTAATTTCTGCAATAGCATTATCCCCTGACGCAATAATAGCAACACCTGAGCCCGGAAATGTAATTTTGGATGTAGAAAAGAAGTAAAGTATTCTGTCTTCATTTCCGTATTTTGCGGACAGTTCAAATATATTTGCAAGCTTTGTTTCACTGTATACATGGTGTATACCATAAGCATTGTCCCATATAATTGTAAAATCTTCCGCAGCCGTTTCCATCTTTGCAAGTCTTTCACATACCTCATCGCTGTAGCAAATACCACTGGGATTTGAATAGAGGGGAACACAAAACATAAATTTAATGCTGTCATCTTCCTTAACAAGCTTTTCAATCATATCCATATCAGGACCATTATCATCCATAGGAATATTGATCATTTCAAAGCCGAATTCCTCACAAATTGCAAAATGCCTGTCATAGCCCGGTACAGGACAGAGAACTTTGACTTTATCAAGTTTAGACCATGGTGTTGAGCCAAGTTTTCCGAACATAAAATATCTGGCTATGGCGTCATATATTAAATTAAGGGATGAGTTTCCTCCTATAATAATGTTATCTTCTTTAATACCAAGAAGTTCCGCAAAAAGATGTCTGCATTCTTTAATACCGGTTAAAATACCATAGTTTCTGACATCATTTCCTTCACAGTTAATATAGCTGTCAAGTTGTAATGTCAGAATGCCGTTTGATAAATCAAGCTGTGCTGCAGCAGGTTTGCCTCTTGACATATCAAGACTTAAATTACTTAATTTAAGCTTGTCGTATTCAGCAATAAGCTCCTGCTGTGATTTCAGCAGTTCATCAGCAGAGGACTGACTTGATAAAGACATATAATCACTCCTTCATTTAAATAAAAACATTTATTTTTTGTCATTTTTGTAATTATCAATTAATAATATTATACATTTTTTGCAATATATATGTCAAGTGAATATGCAAGATTAATGGACTAAAATTTCAAAAATGATTTGATTATATTGCAGATTAAATAACTGACAATATTTTAATCGGCTTATTATAAAGCTTATGAAAAAATATATCCCTTTTATATATTAAAAAAATGATATATACTTTGCACAAAAATAAATAATAAAATTCATAAATAAATAAGCAAAACATAAAAAATTAAGAAAATATTAAAAAAAAGCTTGCAATTTAATTAAGATAGTCATATAATTCCAATATACAACAAAGGTGTTGGAGCAAAAGCTCCGGCACCTTATTTTTATTTAGGAGGGATTTAAAATGACTGAACAGGCATTTAACTCATTTGATACCATATGGCTTATTCTCGGAGCTGTACTGGTATTCTGGATGCAGGCAGGTTTTGCCATGGTAGAAACAGGTTTTACAAGAGCAAAGAATGCCGGTAACATTATTATGAAGAATTTAATGGACTTTGCTATCGGTTCCATTGTATTCTGGATAATTGGTTACGGTATTATGTTTGGCGACAGCGGAAGTGTATTTGGCGGTATCCATTTGTTTGGTAACGCAGGCAATGATACAGAATCAATTCCTTTCTGGGTACATTTTATGTTTAATACAATGTTCTGTGCAACTGCTGCCACTATTGTTTCAGGTGCTATGGCAGAAAGAACTAAGTTTATTTCTTATTTAATTTATTCAGCTGTAATAAGTGCTCTTATTTATCCTATTGAAGCACACTGGATATGGGGCGGCGGCTGGCTTTCAACATTATCAATCGGTTCATGGACAGAAGGGTTCCACGATTATGCCGGATCAACTGCCGTACATATGGTTGGTGGTATTTCAGCATTCGTAGGTGCTGCAATGCTCGGACCTCGTATCGGAAAGTATGACGAAAACGGTAAGCCAAAGGCTATACCGGGACACAGCATTACACTTGGTGCTTTAGGTGTATTTATACTCTGGATGGGCTGGTTCGGATTTAACCCTGCATCAAGCTATGGTTTAAGTTCATATGATCAGGGTATGGATGTAGGTAATGTATTTATGACTACAAATATTGCAGCAGCTTTTGCAACACTTGCAACAATGGTTTTCACTTGGATCAAGTATGGCAAGCCTGATGTTTCAATGACATTAAACGGTGCTCTTGCAGGTCTTGTTGCAATTACAGCAGGATGTTCTGCAGTAGATCCATGGGCTGCCGCTATTATAGGTCTTTTTGCAGGTATATTAGTTGTTGTTGCTGTTGAAGCAATTGATAAGGTTCATGTTGACGACCCTGTTGGTGCCATTGCCGTACACGGTGTTTGTGGTATATATGGTACTCTTTGTGTAGGTTTATTCGGAAGAGACGGCGGCTTGTTCTTAACAGGCGATCCAAGCAGATTATTTGTACAGATTGTTGGTGTTTTAGCTGTTGCTGTTTTTGTTGCTGTAACAATGATTATTCTCTTCTATATACTTAAGGTTACTGTTGGCTTAAGAGTAAGTGAGGAAGAGGAAATCATTGGTCTTGACGTACTTGAGCATGGTCTTGTTGCAGGTTCATATGCAGACTTTATGCCTGCTGTAAACACGACAGCAGTTAATGATACAAAGGTAACAGGAAGTGTATCTATGGATAGTGCTGTTCCTGTTCAGGTTGTTACAGATGAGGCTGCTCCTGCTTCTGATTCAGGTAAGATGAGCAAGGTAGAAATCATTTGTAAAATGGATAAGTTTGAAACTCTTAAAAATAAACTTGAAGATTGCGGTATTACAGGTATGACAGTTGTAAACTGTATGGGATGCGGTGTACAGAGAGGTAATACAAGATACTACCGTGGTGCCGAAGTTGAAACAAATCTTCTGCCAAAGATTAAAGTTGAAGTTGTTGTTGCCAAGGTTCCTGTAAGTGATGTTGTAAAGGCAGCAAGAGAGGCTCTCTATACAGGTAATATCGGCGATGGCAAGATATTTGTATATGGTATAGATTATGTTTATAAAGTTAGAACAGGCGAAACAAATTATGACGCACTTCAGGGTGCTGACCAGTTCTGATAAAGATTAATATTGAATTCTAAAAACTGTATTCTGTCTGATAGTTATGACAGAGTACAGTTTTTT
>CAZGIC010000141.1:0-4652 GCA_964526435.1 uncultured Lachnospiraceae bacterium
TATACTAATCAGTTTTATGGGTTAAATTAATTTCTGAAGAACAAATATTTATGATTGGCATAAAAGAGGAGCAGTTCATGTTTAGTATTTAGGGATAAAAATAATGCGGTTCAATGATGAACCGCATTAAGATTGGTTAATAAAACCTTTTTGTGAAGAGCATATTATCTGCTAATTTCCTGCTTGCTGTAAGGGATAAGACTACCTCCAAGAACAAGTTCATATTCCTGCATATCAAGCCATGCATTAGCTGAGTTATTTTCATTATAGAAAATATTGAAGCCGTTATCAATTATATTAGAAAAATTCAAATCTGCCGCATTAGTGAATGCGTCAAGATAAAGATCACTGCTGAGTTCCAACACACCGTCCTGACTCAGATTAATATTGACATAACCTAACACAGCAGTATCAATCTGCCCTCCGAGATAGGAACCATCATCAATATTTATAGTCAATACAGTCTTGGGATCAATAACAATATTTGTATTCTGGATACGTGCTCCGTCTGTAAGATTAAGCTCTATGTCATTGCCGTAATCCTGTTCATCTTTAAGAATTTGCGGTGAGTAAATAAGTGTAGCAGCATTTATTGTATTATTGCCATTAATATTTATTGTTACATCACTTTCTCTTAAATAGAAGGCAGCCCCTTTGCTGTTGTCTATAGTAGTATTTTCCAGAGTTATTTCACTATGTTCTCTTCCTGTAGATATAACCTCTATAGCACCTGCATATGATGCACTTCCGGTACCTGTTGATGCACTGACTGTAGAATCTGTAAGAGTAAGAGTTCCTCCGTCACCTACAGTAATAGCCCCTTTGCTGTCTGCAGCAGTAATTTCACCGTTTTCAATATTTATTTCTCCGCCATTAGCAGATACTGCATATTTAGGTGTAGTTCCGTTGGCAGAAAAGTCCGTTCCGCTGGCATTTATAACGCTATCGCTTGCAGCATTTATTCCATAACCGTTTGTTGCTGTTACTGAGCCGCCGCTGATGTTTACAACAGCATCATTTTTAGTATCAATTCCATTACCGCCTGTAGCTCTTACAGAGGTTCCTGTAATATCGATTTCACTGCTGTTGTCTGCTGTTATTGCATTATCGCTTGTAACGATTACATAACAATTAGTAATACTTACAGTGCCACCGCTTGTAGCTGTAATCGGATCATTAATAGTTTCTCCGTTGTACTCTCCGCTCTCTTCCTCAATAGCCTGCTCCAGTTCTTCTTCAGCCTGCTGAGCTGCTTCTTCTTCAGCTATCTGTGCATCTTCCTCTGCTTTTTGAGCAGCTGCAACCTGATACTCATCGATATACTGATCAAGCTTTGTAAATACAACAGCCATTTCAGCTCTTGTCATTGTACTGTTTGGATTTAAAGCCCCTGTGTTATCGCCGCTTATTATTCCCAGACTATAAAGTGTAGATACTGCAAGCTGTCTTTCAACTGTAGTAAGCAGACTTCCGTCTGTAAACATTGAAACATCTGTGGATAAAGTAATTCCAGAAAGCATATCGCTGTAGCTTAAAGCTCTGTATATCATGAGAATAGCATCTATTCTTGTTATATCATCTTCAGGATAGTACATTCCTCTTTCAGTTATAACTCCTGCACCACAGCAGTTAGCGATTGCCTGTGCATAATAGTCATCTTCGCTTACATCCTTAAGAGCATAGGTTTCAAGTGTTGCATCTTTAAATTCAAATGTTTTATTAAGAAGCACTGCAAAGTCGCCTCTTATAATATTGCTGCCCGGCTCATACATATTGTTTCCTACGCCGGAAGCGATGCCGTTCTGGGCAATATAGTCAATATAATCAACAGCCCATCCATAATTATCGGCAGTTACATCAACAAAATATATTGAATCACCATCAGCAGCCATTGCAGTAACCCCCATAGCTAAAGACATAGCAATGGCCGCTGAACTTATAATAAACCTTTTCATATCAATACTCCTTTCATCATATAAAACTTTCTATTTATATTTTCTCATATATTAGTCAAAGTTTCAACTTTTTTTTATTATAATTCCATTAAAAATAAATTTACACAGTTAAAAATAAGTTTACGCAATTTTAGAATTTTAATAAAAGCATCCTGTCAAAGTTCTTTTAACAAAAAAAGGTGTATCAGTATTTTACTGATACACCCATGCATCATATAAATTAAATTATTTTTTTAAAGACTGATTTTACCATTGTAAATGAACTCTTTGCAGTTTTTGTTGATGCATTACCCAAAGTTTTGCTCCACTGTGTTGCAACTTCAAGAGTTGCCGCATACTTATCAGCAAGTGTAACTGCATATGATTCCTTATACTTTGGAATACCGGGGTACAAAGGCCACATATGCTTTAAAATGGCATCATTTTCCTGTTCTGAAATATCTACAAGTCTTGCTGCATTTTTTGCTGCAAGTCTTGCATGAAAAAGAGCATGGAACTGAGGTGTTTTTTTATTATGCCAATCATACCAGTATAAATCGTGTAAAAGACCTGCTCGTGCAGCCATACGCGGGTCAGCACCTATTTTTTTGGCAATTTTAAAGCTGTAATAGGAAACATTGAGGCAATGCTGTAATCTTGAAGTTTTGTGATGCTGTTCAAACTCATCCAGTTTTTTCACATCATCAGTATTCCATATATCATCAATATATGATCTAAATTCAGCCACTTCCTCATTTGAAAAATCCCAAAGCTTTACTTTTGAACCAATTGCTCTGTTCATTAATTGCATCTCTCCGTTTCAATAACTATTTAAATCCTGTCTTCCGGCTTATCCTTATCCATGTCAGGAACATATTTCCTGAACAAATTCATAAACATAAGTGATGTAAGTATAGCATAGGCACCGGCACATAAAATTATTAAAATACCGCATTTAAGAACAATCATAACTATTGCAACAAAAAGTATTGCACATGTGAATGTTGTAAGCAAATGTCTGTTAGCCATAAAAAATGAAGTTTTAAGTAATGCTCCCAGCTTCAAATCAAAACGTGAAAGCACAGGAAAAACATAAATCGTAACAATTAAAAGTTCATACAGCATAACAAACTGAACTAAATAAAAAATTGCGTCGATTGTGGTTTCAGGCTCGAACAAGTTTATATTAACAAGCAGAACTGCGGCGATTACTCCCAGAATCAGGGTCACTGCAGTAGATTCCAGAAAATTCCGCTTAAAGCTCTTAAAAAAGTCCCTTGACACATAGCCCTCTCTGTTTGACAGCTGACGTGTAGTAACGTAATACAGAGCAGTAGTGGATGCTCCTATTGTAAATATAGGAATACTGCATATGAGCCACAATACGGTAAGTATAATCAAATCAGCAAGTAAAGTCCCGTATTTATAAAACTTACTGTCCAGTCCAAACCATTTTCCCATACATAAACTCCTTTCACTTATTATAATTATACAACATTTAAGTCAACATATCAAGTTTTTTGAATAGACTTAATATATAATTAATATTTGGAGGCACAAAATGGCGTCAGGACGTTTACAGGTTGAGCTTTATGATCAAAGTCAGGCAATCCCTGTTGTAAGCGGAAGAGTTACGGTAAGTTCTCAGGGGCAGGTCTTTTATGATGTATACACAGACAATTCAGGGCAGACAATAGAAATGGAGCTTGAGGCACCACCTATAGAATATTCACTTAATGAAGATGAACCCCAGCCATATTCAACATATACAATACAAATTTCAGTAGAAGGCTACAAAGATGTAATTGTAAACGGTGCTCAAATATTTGCCGACAGAACAGCACTTCAAAGAGTAATGATGACTTCAGGAACAGGGCAGGAAATAATAAATGTTCCGCCTCCTGTTCTCTGGGGAGATTATCCTGAGAAGGAACCGGAAGAGGAAGAAAAGCCTATTCCCGACGAAACAGGTTTTGTTGTTCTTGACAATGTTGTTATACCGGAATATATAGTTGTTAAAGACGGTGTTCCTTCAGGTGACGGAGAAATATTTTACGTTCCTTATAAAGATTACATCAAAAATGTAGCTTCTTCTGAAATATATTCTACGTGGGCAGATGCCGCAATACGTGCAAATGTTCTTGCAATACAATCCTTTGTTTTAAACAGAGTATTTACAGAATGGTACAGAAACAGAGGTTATAACTTTACTATTACAAATTCTACAAGGTATGATCAGTCCTTTAGTCAGGGAAGAACAATATATGAAAATATAAGTACCATTGTGGATGAAATGTTTGTGAACTTTTTAAGACGTGAAGGTCAGCGTCAGCCCCTGTTTGCCCAGTACTGCGACGGAAGAATGGTTCAGTGTCCAGGATGGATGACCCAGTGGGGGAGTGAAGAACTTGCACGGCAGGGATATTCTGCTATACAAATAATAAGATATTTTTACGGTGATGATGTTTTTATAGATACCGCTGAAAAAGTTCAGGGAGTTCCTTTAAGTTATCCCGGAACGGAGCTTTCAATAGGTTCAACAGGTAATGATGTCAGAACAATACAGCGTCAGCTTAATGCTATTTCAAAGACCTATTCTGCAATACCTTCTCTGCGTGTAGACGGAATATATGGCGAAAGTACAGCTGAGGCTGTAAAAGAATTTCAGAAAATATTCAATCTTCCTCAGACAGGAGTTGTTGATCTTGCAACATGGTA
>CAZGIC010000142.1:0-4600 GCA_964526435.1 uncultured Lachnospiraceae bacterium
ATCTGCCTAACAATTACAGATATTCAAAGACTGTAGGAAGTACGACAACAAGATTCCTTTGGGACGGGGATTATGTGGCAGGAGAGCTGAACTCAAGCGGTGAAATAAGTACGGTATATTTCTATGGACTGGATATGCTTTCCGATACCAGTGGCAACAATTATGTATATGATATTCATGGCAGTATAACCAACGTTCTTAATTCAAGCGGTACAAAAACAAGTACATATGACTATAATGCATTTGGAAGGGATGTAACTGATTCAGGCACATCAAACCCATGGCAGTACTGTGGTGAGTATAAGGACGGGGAAACTGGGCTTATTTATCTGAGGAACAGATATTATGATCCTGAAACGGGCAGGTTTATAAATGAGGATCCGATTAGAAGCGGTGGAAATTGGTATAGCTATGCTGGGCAGAATCCGGTTGTGTTTATTGATCCTAGTGGATTAATGGATGTAAGCACTTTAGTCTTTAATTATATGGAGTGCTGTATTGTAGAATATAATGGTAATGCGAATGGGGGCTATACTTATAGTAAATTAGAAGAAGTTAATAGAAACGCATTGGATATGTTCTTTTCTGTTTTACTTGATAATGTACCTGTTAGTGGAAGTGTATATGCTCCATCAAAATATTATCCTAAGTCATCTCCAACTTCTGAAAATGTATGTTGGGCAGCGTGTGAAGTATATGTAAAAAATTTTAATAATTCCAATTTGACAAATGCAGAATTTAATAATCAGATTGACGAAATGGTTGCTAGAGTTAAGGCTAATGAGGGACTGAAAGATGGTCAAGGATATTATGTTAATTCTTTATCAGGAAGTGCAAAGTATTCTCCATCTTTTAATACCATAGTAAATATGCTTGATGAGTCTGGTGGACCTATTTATGGAAGTCTAGTTGAAAAAACTGATTCTTTTGGCGTTTCAGAAGGAAATCATGCAATTGTTATTTTTGGAGCATATCAGTATAAAGGACAAAAACATATTTTATACTATGACCCTAATAGAGGGCAAATTGATGCCATATACAATGATGAAGAAATGCGATTAGATGGCAAAAAAATAGAACAGATAAGTAAAGTTAATAAAAATAATTTTGACTAGGAGTGATATTTTTGAAAAAAATGCTTTTATTAACAGTGCTTTTTGTTATTTGTTGTTTTGTTAATGGTGTGTCAGCAAGTGAAAATAATATAAAGGATTATGGCGAATATATAGTTTTTGAAAACTATAATATTTATGAGGTTGAAGGAAGCTATTTGATGAATTTTATAGATAATCCATCTATTGAATTTTTAGATAAAGTGTGTCTTAGTAAATTCAGATATGTAAGACATATAAAACAATCGGGAAATTCTTTTTTATCATATAGTAGTTTTGAAGATGCAATAGATAATGATGAAGAAGTACTTTCTATAAGACTGCCGCTTTTTAGTGAGGAAAATTTAAAATACATAAGTAATGAAAATATGAATGCTGTTCTAAAAAATAATAATGTAGAAGGTGAGGTTAGGACTGTTGCTTTAATCAATTTTTTCTGGGAAACTTTTGATAATTGTCCGATTATTGTATGGATAAATACTAAAAATAATGAAAATTATTATCTGATTTATGAATATGAAAAAGTTGACGGTGAATTTAAAGGCGTACCGGAATTTTGTAAAATTAAACTCAGTACACAAAAAGAATTTGAAGAAAAATTTAGATGGAAAGAAGGAAGTTTATTTATAAATGGTACAAAAATTGAAGGAAATTTACAACCGATTTTTCAAGGAGACACTTTAAGAGTTCCTTTAAGAGCTATATTAGAGGAATATGGGTTTAAAGTTGAATGGGATATGGAAAATAAGGTAATAATTGTCAGCAGAGAAAATGTAAAATATGCTGTATTATTAAATGCAGATGTAAATACAGAAAGGTTTAAATCAAATGAGTATGGAAGCGATATAATACAAATACCGTTTTGTGAAAATATTTTTTTCAAAGATGAAAGAATATATGTAGGAGTTTATGATCGTCTTTGGGAACTTATGAAATCTTTAGGAATAAACGAATATCAATGTAATGTTGATTATGATAATAAAAGTGTTTATATAAATGGAATATTGAATAATTAACACTTTTAAAAATAAGGAAAGAGCTATTTAATAGTTTAAGGCAAAAACCGATGAACGGATTTTAAAATTTATTTATGCCCCTGATGTAGTGAGGAGTATATTAGGGGCAGGCAAAAAAAGGAAAATTATTTATGTTACTTACTTACAATGTGTCAATCAGCTTAAGGAATACAGAAATATAAAAAGATTTTGTGTTTTTTAATATTAACAGTATTAAACAGTGAGGAGAATTAAATGAGGGATATGTATGACTTTTATCATGAATTTTCTATTAAAAAAGTTTTTTTATGGATTATTTATACTTTTTTGTGGCTAATAATGATCATTTGATTTTGTAGTGGAACAAGAGCAGGTTTTTTGATGCTGTTATTGATAGAACAAATAGGGTTGTGTTTTATTTGTTTTGGATTATAGTTTATATTTTAATTTATATATATGTATATTCATATGTTTAAAAAGAATAACAAAATATTAAAAAGTTGTATTCTATGTTTTATAAGTTTTATTTTAGTAAATGCTTTGCTCTTAGGCATTATTAAAGTTGTAACTTTATCATTTATAGACTTTTCTGTTGAAAACTGGGAAAAATATAAAAATGAGAGAAAATATATGTTGGATGATTTAGTAAGAAATACTGACATTATTGGAATGAGTGTTACAGATGCAGAAACTCTATTGGGTCCTCCAGACAGTTATTATGGAAATCCTGTTTATACTAAAAATAAAGGATTAGTTTATTGGTCAGTAGGATATAATATAGTTTTTTGGTTAGATGGTGATAAAATTATTGGTCATAGTATGTGGTGAAATTTAGAAAGTAAGGGTTGGCTTACAAAAAAGATGGACTGTAGAGAAGAGTGTACATTATGGAATAACAAAATACATTGACTAGCTAGTGTTCCGGCAGTCTTTTCAGCTGATGAATTAGGTGACAAACAAAGAAATGATATAGACTTAATCAGGACGAAAAATACAGTAGCAACCGTACATACACATTGAGATCCAGATGGCAGATTAGACTTTTCACCATCTGATTATGAAGGAGAACCTGCCGGAGTTTCAGCAATATATTCGGTAAACAGAAATGGCGAATATACAAAAAGTGTAAGATATACAGATCCGGGAAATATTTATGGTTTTTCTAAAGGAATAAAAGTGTTCTGATTTTTATAAGGAGGATATATATGAAAAAACGTATTGTATTTGCTGTTCTAATTATTGCTGTTATCGGTATTTTATGGGGAATATATTATTATAATTATGGAAATTGGGTTGTTTCAAATACATTAGGGGTATCCCATGATTATGATATGGGTGGAGAACCATATATAATTGATGATGAAAAGACAGCCCTTGATATTGGTTCTGCTATTTTAAAAAATTATGAGCCAGAGTGGTATGAAAGTGACAAAAAGAATTTTGTAGCAAAAAGGGAGAATGGTGTGTGGACTGTTTATAATGAAATAAAAACAAGTAAAAGTAAATTAAGAAAATATTCGCATAAGGGAGGTGTATTATATGTTCAATTTAAAGAGAATGGTGAAATTATAAGGGTAGGAGTTGATGATTAATTTTCAAATTAAGGAAAGAACTATTTAATAGTTAAGGGCAAAAACCGATGAGAGGATTTTAAAATTTATTTATGTCCCTGATATAAAGAGGAGTATATCAGGGGCAGATAAAAAGAGGAAAATTATTTATGTTCGAAGCATAATTACATATCTAATTCAAGCGGTACAAAAACTGAAACTTATGATTGTAATTAATTATAGCGAAGGTTCCAATTGAAATAGTATCTTATTATAAAACCCGTTATACGGGTGTGACAGAGGGAAGTGAGGTCAATAGGATAAAAAATGAAATCAATATGTAAAAAGTGTGGCTATGCTACAAAAATTAGTATTTTTAGAGATTTGCCAAAGGAAATTGTTTGCGTAAATTGTGGAAATAAAATCAAATTAAATGACATTTTGATAAAAATTTACCGAATAATCCATTTTTGTATATGCGTAACATTAATTGTTTTTTTGAGTGAGTATGCCAGATACATGATTAAAATTATACCGATGAAAAATATATTTCTATGCAAATTAGTTGTTTGGAGTTTGGTGATATGTGTGTTATTTTTTATATATACTGTATTATTTACTTTAATACGTAAATTCTTTTTACATTTTTATAAGTAATGTTTAAATATAAATTTGATAAAATACGAAATAGTATTATCATATACTTATTTGATATTTTGTAAAGTTTTTATAAATTAAGGAAAGAACTATTTAATAGTTTAGGGGAAAAATGATATGCGGATTTTAAAATTAATTTATGTCTCTGATGTAATGAGGAGTATGTCAGGGGGCAGATAAAAAGGAAAATTATTTATGTTAATTACTTACAATGTGTCAATCAGTTTAAGAAATACAGAAATACAAAAGGAACAACTGCAATATATGAATATCTGCCCAACAATTA
>CAZGIC010000143.1:0-4568 GCA_964526435.1 uncultured Lachnospiraceae bacterium
CTTTTAATCAGCATAGCAAAAACTTGATTATTCTGCAAGTTCACTTGCAAATACAAATTCAACTTCATTTCCAATTTCATCAACAACTTCTTTTATTGCAGCAGCTGTTACCTTGCCTCCTTCTGCTCCTACATGACCTATTGCAAGGGCAGAACCTTTCTCTTGTGCTATTTTTATTGTTTTAAGCAAATTTTCTTTAATTTTGTTTTTATCCTGTGTGCTGTCAAGAAATACATCTCTTTTTACAGTGGGTATTCCCAGTTCTTTTGCTGTATCTCCTGCTATTGATTTTGCTGTTGTAACGCTGTCAACATAAAACCAGCCCTTTTCTTTTGCTATTTCAAGTATTGCTGTCATTTTTTCCTTATCTTCTGTTATAAGAGATCCCATATGGTTGTTAAATCCTGAAGCTTTATTTAGCTGATCTGAATTTTTTGTAAAGGTTTCTTTTACTTCATCAAGGGACATATGAGCAAGTATGGGAGTTTCTCCAAGCCAGCTTATTTTGCCGCTGTGGGCTTCCATGGGCTGATGAAGTATTATTTCTTTCCCTTTTTCCGCAAGCATATTCATTTCTTTTTCTGTGTATGGCATATAGGGCATTACTGCACCTGTAAATTTTATGGGAAGGTCAAGCATTTCTTCCGTACCTGCCGAATTGTTACCAAAATCATCAATTACTATAGCAACTTTTGGCTTTTCAATGCTTGCAGCACTTATTGTTTTATTAATTACAAGTCTGGCGGTCAATGCTATAAAAACTGACAGAAGAAATATTTTTATTAACAATGTCAATTTAGGGATTTTCATATTTACACCTCATATTTTTTCTGTTACAATTAAATAAAAATTGATTAAAGGAGAATTGCATATGAAATTAATGTTTGCTTCTGATATTCACGGCTCACTTTATTATGCCCAAAAAACAGTTGAGGCATATGGAGCTGAAAAAGCTGAGAAACTTATTCTTTTAGGTGATTTGTTATATCATGGACCAAGAAATGATCTGCCAAAGGATTATAATCCAAAGGGCGTAATTGCTCTTCTCAATGGTATTAAACAGGAAATTCTTGCTGTAAGGGGAAACTGTGAGGCTGAAGTTGACCAGATGGTGCTTGAGTTTCCTGTTATGGCTGAGTATTGCACAATGTTTGTTGAGGGCAGAATGTGGTTTATAACTCACGGACACATTTTTAATATTTCTAATCCGCCTATGGTTAAAAAAGGCGATTTGCTTATTCACGGACACACGCATATTCAGGCTATGGAGGAACAGCCTGAAGGTTATATTTATATTAATCCCGGTTCAGTGTCAATACCTAAAAACGGAAATAAAAACAGCTATATGATATATGAAAACAGTAAATTTTCAATTAAGGATTTTGACGGAAATGTAATTATGGAGTATAAGTTATAATGAGTACGCTTCTTTTTTCTTCAAATGCTGTTGCACCAATAATTCTTGTTATCTTGCTGGGATATATTATACAAAAAACAGATATGGTTCCTGAAAGTTTTTTTGTTTATGCAAATAAACTTGTTTTTAATGTTGCCATACCTGTGTATCTTTTTTACAGTGTGTATAATATTGAAAATTTGTCTGATATAAACTGGAGTCTTATTTTGGCGGCTGTTATTATGGCTGTTGTTATTTGTCTGCTTGCTGTGGTGTTTTTTGTGTTTTACACTAAGGACAGTGGTAAGAGAGGCGTACTTATACAGTGTGCTTACAGGTCAAATTATGCTATTATAGGTATTCCTCTGGCAAAGGCTATGGGAGGAGAACCTGCTCTTGCAACAGCAGCTGTTGTTTCCGCCTTTGGTATCCCTACTTTTAATATTCTTGCAGTTATTGTGCTTTCTGTTTTCAGCTACAATAATGATAACAAAAAAATTTCTGTTAAAGGTATTTTAAAGTCCATATGCAAAAATCCTCTTATTATAGGTGTATGCTGTGCACTTGTATGCCTTGCCGTGAGAAGTTATGTGCCTTTTACGATAAAAGAAAATATGCCGTTTTTGTATGAAGCAATAAAAGATGTGGGCGGAATGGCATCTCCTCTTGCACTTATTGTTCTTGGAGGCAGATTTAAGATATCTGCTGTCAGAGAACTTGCTGGTGACATAGTTTCAGGTGTTGTATGGCGTCTTATACTTGCTCCTGTTATATCTCTTGCTGTACTTATGCTCCTTTCAAATTACGGAATAATCAGTCTTGAAAAAACCGATTTGCCTGCCTTTATTGCTTTTTACGGCTCTCCTGTTGCGGTAAGTTCTGCTATTATGGCGGAGAGTATGAATTGTCACGGTGAACTTGCAAGACAGCTTGTAATATGGTGCAATGTTATTTCAATATTTACTGTTTTTGCTATAATTGCTGTATGTAAGTATTTTTCTCTTATTTAATATTTATGCCTATTATGCCTCCTAAGCCTCCTCCTGCAACAGCAAGCATAAAGCTTATAATAAGCCTGGATGAAATGCTGTAGTCGGGTATAAGCATAAAGCCAACAATGCACATTATGGCAACATATGAAATTCCTGAAATTATTCCCCATATAAGACCTCCTTTGTCTGCTGAACCTGCGGTAATAAGTCCGCTTAATATGCAGACAAGAGAAGTTGTTACCTTAATTACGGTGCTTATGTGTTTTTCGCTTAAATCAGTGTATGTTATAAGCAGGGCAAATGTAAGAAAAACGACCATTGTTAATATGTAACTTATTAATATTCCTTTAAATAAGGCAATGATTGGTGAATTTTTTGATTTGAACATAAAATAACCTCCCTTGAATCTTCTTTTGTATTAGAATATTCAGGGAGGTATTGATTTATGACTGTTTTTTAATAAAATGTACTTTCGCTGAGGTTTTTTAGCTTTATGCATGCCTCTGTTATATTTTCCCGGGCAAATATTGCAGAAACAACGGCTATTCCGCTTACACCGTAACCTTTAAGCTTTGATACATTGTCAATGTTTATGCCACCTATGGCAACGGTTGGAACAGGCACTGCTGAATTAATTTTATTTGCAAGGTCTTTTGTCATGTGTGTGGTGCCCTCTTTTGTTGTGGTAGTGAAAACAGCACCTATGCCGAGATAATCAGCTCCTTCATTGTATGCACTGACTGCCCTTTCAAGGGTTCTTGCGGTGGCTCCGATTATTTTGCTGCTGCCAAGTATTTTTCGTGCTTCATTTACAGACATATCATCTGCACCCACATGTACCCCGTCTGCATCTATCTCCTTGCATAAAATAACATTATCGTTTATTACAAAGGGAATTTTGTATTTGTCTGTTACTGCCTTAACTTCAAGGGCAATTTTTTTCATCTCTTCATAATCTGTGTTTTTTTCTCTGAGCTGTACAAAGGTGACGCCGCCTTTAATTGATTCTTCAACGGCAGATGCAAGACTTTTGTTATTCAGCCACTGTCTGTCTGTTACAGCATAGAGTTTTAAATTTTCTTTTGTTAATTTCATATTATAATCCCCCTTGTGTTTTATGTAAAAAGAATAACATATTAATTATATTTTTGCAACTTTTTTAAGACGTTCTATTTCTTTTTTTAGTTTATTAATTTCATTTTCCTCATCATCTGTAATGAATGGACACATCTTTACTTTAAATGGGAAAACCGGATCAGTTATAAGTTCTGAGGCAACAAAGTTATCGGGTATCTGTCTTGTGTAATCAGCAAACCAGGATTTGCTGAAAGGAAACTGCGATAAAGGTTCTGTTCTTTTAAAACTTGCACCCATATCGAAGGATGTTACCTGATGATTTCCTCTTGTTGTGCTGAAAATTATTATAAGTTTATTGTTTTGTATTGAAATATGGCATAATTTTACGGGACCTTCATAAAGTATTCTTGCCTTTGATATACCGCTGCTGTTCTTTTTTGCATATATAAGCTTGCTTGTTCTGAATGTGTTTATGATTGCGGCAAAATGTATTTCATCATCTGTTACTGCAAGAGAATAGTCGCTTATTTTATAACCTGTTGAATAGAGAAGTTTAAATTCACTTATGTAATTTAAACTTATTTCTCTGTATCCTATTTGCTGTTCCGGTACTTTTTTTGAATAGAAAATTATATAATTGCCGTTAAGGCATATTAATTTTGTCAAATTATTGTCCTGTATGTAATTGTCCAGTATAAGGGGATTTGACCAGCTTCCATCCCCTCTTCTGTGCTGTTCTGTAAGACAGCTTTCATTTATGTAATCTTTATTATAAAATAACCTTATTGTGTTATCATTTATTATGCCGTCAATGTGAAGCATTGTTCGGATTTCTGATGTGTTGCGTAAAACCATTTTGTGTGGATTGTTATTTCCTGCAACCATCAGATTTCCTGCTTTATCGCAATATATTACAACAGGCTCTCCTTCTATACTTCGTAAAAGGGAAAAGTTTTTACCTGTGTTTACTGCTATTGTTTTTGGTTCACTCCATCCGGTTTCTGTTCTTTTCTTTTGATAAATACAATTGTTTTCATAATATACTGAATAAATACCGTCAGTATTTCTTACTATATAACTGTCCATTATATCACTTCTCCTTT
>CAZGIC010000144.1:0-4548 GCA_964526435.1 uncultured Lachnospiraceae bacterium
TATGAAAAGATTGAGTTGGAGCTATAGCGTTTTGTAAGCACTTCCATATGGGAGGTAGACTGTATTAATAAGCGGTAAAATTAAAAAACAGATATTTATAAATGAAATGATAAGGTACAGATTTTCTGTACCTTATTTTTTTGCTGAAAATTGTAAAAGTGATTTATGGCAATTTGTGAAATTTTTATAGTTTTATGAATGTTACGAAACATTTTATATTATTATGTTTCATTAGTATATGGAAAATTAAAAAAAATATCACTGATATAATGAAAAGTTTAAATTTATGTCAAGTATAATTGAATATAGTTTTGTTGTCAATGATATTTTTAGACAAAAACTAACATTTTCACGAAACGTTTTAATATAAAATGTTTCATTGAGTATATAATTAATGAAACATAGTAATATAAAATGTTTCATTAAGGAGGAAAATTTATGAGTACAACACAACCTATAAGAAGAATTGAAGATATTAATTCATTAAAAAATTATTATCTGGAAAGGGAAGAATACAGAAATTACATGTTTGTGGTAATCTGTCTGAACACAGCCTTGAGGGTATGTGATGTGCTGCGGCTTAAATGGGCTGATATTATGCGTAAGAACAGAATGGAGTTGAAGGAACATATTTCAATAAAAGAAATGAAAACAGGTAAACATACTGAAATATATATAAACAATCAAGTTAAAAATGCTGTTAATTTATATATATCAAAGTGTGGAATTAAAGGGGAATATCTGATAGCTAATAGATACGGAAACCCTTTGAGTCGTTATCAGGCCTTTAAGATTGTCAATGAAGGGGGAAAAAACTGTGGTATTGAAGAAAGAATAAGCTGTCACTCTTTAAGAAAGACATTTGGGTATCATGCGTGGAAAAATGGTACGCCGCCGGCTGTTCTTATGCAGATATATAACCACAGTTCATATGAGATAACTAAAAGGTATCTGGGAATTATGCAGGACGACAAAGATGAGGTTTTCAAGGGAGTGGAATTGTAATCAATGACAAGATTAGTTTGTAATAAACAAAAAAATGTTAATGAAAATTTAAATTTGGAACATTTTGTGAAAAATTAATTTATTTATTATGAAGAATATTTGAATTTTTTTTGTCTTTTTGTGGAATTTTAATATTGAATTTGGAAAGTGCATATTGTATACTATAAAAATTATAGTATAATGTTGTCAGACAAAAGGTTTTAATTACATAGCATTTACAGAATTCAACTATAAACTTTAAAATTTCGAGAAAAAAGTTGGGGCTGCATTTTATTGATGTTTTGTAAAATATATGAAGATATTAATTGTAATAATTTCTTTGTAGTAATTTGCTGCATCGTTGTATTATGAATAAAATTTAAAATAAATTTTAGTTAAGGGGAAAATTATGGAAAATTTTAATCAGGAAAATCAGGAGTTGACAATTGATATAGGTCTTATATTGTTAAAGCTTTGTAATTTTAAAACTATCAGAAACATAGTTATATGTGGTATTGTGTGCGGTATTTGTGCTTTTGCCTATTCAAAATTTTGCATACCGGAACAATATACTTCTCAGGTATATATGTATGTTAACAATAATGCTGTTGTAACTACAGGAGGAAAAGTTGAAATAAGTGATATTAATGCTTCTCAAAAAATTGTAGAAAGCTGCGTTGTAATTTTAAAAGATAATATTGTTATGGAAGAAATTTCAGAAAGACTTATTGATGATTATGATGTAAGTGAAATTGATGAAGTATTTACAGTAAATACTTATGATGACGGGACTCTTTACATACCTGTTTCTGAAATAAGCAGCAGCATAAATTTATCAGAGGTAGATGAAACAGAGGTAATGAAGGTAAGCGTAACTACAAAATCTCCTGAAATTTCTCAGGCTATATGCCAATATATTGTAGACATAGCACCTGATATGATAAAGAGAGTAATAGACGGAGGAAGAATTGAGGCAATAGGAGAACCAAGTTTTCCGGAAAGTAAATCTTCACCAAATAACACAAAGAATTGTTTATTGGGGGGGGGTATGGGCGTTTTTGCTTTGTTGGCTTTTTATGTGCTTAGAATATTGTTTGATAATAAAATCAAGAATACAGAAGAATTCAGTCAAAGATATAGCATACCTGTTTTTGCTGAAATACCATTATATAAAAATTCTGCAGTTAAAGTCAGAAGAAAAAAGAGAAAAAAGAAAGATGACGATCTTCCTGAAGCAAATTCTTTTGCTGTGATTGAGGCTTACAATACTTTGTGCTCAAATATATTATTTTCATGCAGAGCAAATGACTGCAAAGTTATAATTGTGAGCAGTGCGGAGCAGAATTCAGGCAAATCTACAATAGCCTGTGCCGTTGCGGAGTCATTAAATAATATCGCAGGTAATGTTCTGCTGGCGGATTGTGATATGAGAAATCCTAGTGTACATAAAATACTGGACTTAAAAAATAGAACAGGTTTATCAGGTATTTTAAGCGGTATGACGGATTTTGAAGATGCTGTTTTAAAGGATGAAAGGGGGCTAAATGTAATTACTGCAGGTCCTATGCCGTCAAATGCAACTGAAATACTTGCAAGTAAATATATGGATGAATTTATTGAAAAATGCGTTGAAAAATTTAATTATGTGGTAATTGATACACCGCCTTTTATTATTAGTGATGCCGCAATATTGTCTAAATACAGTGCCGGAGTTACTTTTGTTACAAATGCAGGGGTAACCAGATATAAGGACGTGGAAAAGGCATCTGAAATTTTAAAACTGGCTGATAGTAAAATAACCGGAATTATTATAAATGGTGTTACTGCTGAAAACGGATATTATGGTAAATATAAGTACAGTTACAACTATAGTTCAGCTTATAAGAGAGCCGGCAACACAGAAATAAAAAGTGGGGCAGTAGGGGATTAATATATGTTTTTGCTGCTAGTGGCTGGGGGATTTGATAAAAATGTAAATGTTGGCTTTATTAGACGTATTTTATAAATTGTTATAATCTGTCAGTGCTAAATTTAAAGAATATAGCATTGACTTTACAGGTAATTAATGATATTATTATACATAAGTAATTTTGTCTGTTTTGCAAAATAAATGTTGTTTGTGGTAAAGGAGTAAATTATGGACGCTAAGGTTCAGGAAGTTTATAGGGAAAAGAATGACAGTGTTTTTATAAAAAACACTGAAGAATCAGCGGTTAAAAAAGATGTGGAGATAAGAATAAAATATAATGATGAGGCAAAGGACAGTGTCAGGAGAAAAGGTTATTTTTTTGTAAAAAGAGCATTTGATATTGTTTCGTCAGCGTGTGCAATGATTGTTTTATCTCCTGTTTTTTTGCTTACGGCTATAGCTATAAAGATTGAAGACGGAGGTCCTGTGGTATTTGCTCAGTACAGGGTAGGGAAAGACGGAGACCTCTTTAAAATGTATAAATTCAGAAGCATGAGAGTCGATGCTGAGAAAGTACTTGAAAAACTGAAAGATAAAAATGAAGCGGATGGACCTGTGTTTAAAATGAAACATGATCCAAGAATCACAAGGGTTGGACGCTTTATAAGAAAGTATAGTATAGATGAACTTATGCAGCTTGTAAATGTGTTTAAAGGTGATATGTCCGTTATAGGTCCAAGACCGGCTTTGCCGAAAGAAGTTGATGAATATGATGATTTTGCAAGACAAAGACTTCAGGTTAAACCGGGACTTAGCTGTTACTGGCAGGTAAGCGGAAGAAGTAACATAGGTTTTGATGAATGGATGGAGCTTGATGTTAAGTACATAAATGAAATGAGTTTTTGGACTGATATGAAGATCATATTGCTCACAATTCCCGCTGTTTTAAAAGGCGACGGTTCATATTGACATAGATTTTGATTTGCTGAAGTTTTGATAGGGTGATGCTATGGTTATAAAAAGATTTGTTTATGGTTTGTGCGTGATTGCTACTATGATTGCTATTTTCTGCTTTTCAAGTCAGGATTATGACCATACCATGCAAACAAGTGACGTAATAGTTAAGCCTATTGAGAATACAGTAAGAAAAGACAGCTCTGAATTTGAAAGCGAAAAAGATGAAAAGAGTTATATTGAAAAGCTTGAAAGTAAGCTGGATTTAGCTGTGAGAAAAAGTGCTCATATGATAATATTTGGAGTGCTGGCAGTGTTTGTGTATCTGCTTTGTAAGAGCTTTGGTATAAATGATGCTGATGCTATTGTAATGACCCTTGTTATATGTGGGTTATATGCAGGTACAGATGAGTGGCATCAGAAGTTTGTGGATGGAAGGACCTCTCAGTTTGTCGATGTGTGTGTGGATGAGATGGGGGTAGCTTTCAGTATGGTAATAGTTAGGGTTGTGAAAAAATTAAAGTTAAAATTCTGTACACAAAATTAGCTGCTGAGTATATGGCTTTTATATAATAGCTTAATGATAAGACCGAATTTTAATTGACTATTTTATGTAAAACATAATTTTGATTATAGGAACAGATATGGTGGTTATTGCTTGCCGAAAGATGCAAAACAGTTATTGGCTAATTATGCTGATG
>CAZGIC010000145.1:0-4453 GCA_964526435.1 uncultured Lachnospiraceae bacterium
GCTGCTATTAAGGCTTTCTATTGCATTTGTAGTATATATAACCTTTCTTACATCTTGTGTACAACTCAGACAGCTGTACTTAATTATAATTCAACTTCGCTTGATCTGGAGGGCAGCTCTGTTAAAAAGCCCTTAGGTAAATTCATTGATGCTTATATAGAGGGCTTTCTTTTTATCGTTATAGATGAAGCACACCATACTCCTGCCTACGGCTGTAGAAATATGATTTTAAATATAAGCGAAAACTTGACAATGCCGCTGTATATTTTAGGACTTACAGCTACACCATATCATAATGATCAAAGTATAAGTGGATGGCTTCAGAAAATATATAATTATGGCGAAAATGGTGTAGCATATCGTGTATCAGAAAAAGAGCTTCAGTTTAAAAATGTACTTGCAGTACCTAAATATATTCGCCAATAGGTTATTTCTGTTTATTCAGGTAATAATATTGAATTTATTAAAAAGTACGAAGCTGAACTGCTTAATGCCATTCATAAATTTGGTTATGTGGGTTGTAAAAAACTTGTATTTGAGTAGAATGTTTAAAGTAAAAAAGTAGTATAATATATGATTTGATATTATTTATAAAATAAAAAGATCATAAGATTTAAAAATTTTATAATAGCATTGAAATACAGCACTTTAAAATTTCTTGTTGCTGAATTGAATCATAAATATTGCAGTTTAAAGATTACTTAATTAAATTTTAGAAACATTGGATCATAGAGGGTCCGGCTGGAAACAGCCGGGCTTTTTCTATTCATAAAGCTATTTTATTCTACAATGACAAAAAATAGGGGCTTAATGATATAAATTTGTAATTTTTTAAAAATTAGCACTGGGATGACATAACGTGTCTATGTAAATATGTTATAATAAATGTGTAAAAATTAATTTTTTGTCGACTATATATATATATAATGATATAATTAATATGTGGATTTGTGAGGGGATAATTATGGAGAATTTTGAAAGCTCATCCAAGCATAACAGAATACTGGATATATGTATGAGGCTTATTGATGGTGAAATTATAAATAAGAAAAAAGAAGCTGAAAAGTACGGGGTAAATGAAAGATCAATACAAAGAGATATTGACGATTTAAGAGCTTTCTTTAATGAAAGGGGTGTCAGAACAGGTAACAGGCAGGAAATAATATATGACCGCATTGAGAAGGGATATTACCTCTATTATGATAATAACAAACAAATGACAAATGGTGAGGTATTTGCAATAAGTAAAATATTGCTTGAAAGCAGAGCTTTTACGAAAGAAGAACTTGCCGGAATATTAGAGAAAATTGTAAATAACTGTATTCCGCCCAAGGATATAAAAAATATTGAAAAGCTTATAGCAAATGAAAAATTTTACTACATTGAACCAAACCACAAACAAAAGATAATTGAAAAAATGTGGGACATTGCTTCTGCGGTTATGGAAAAGAGAAAGCTGAAAATAGATTATATAAGGCTTGACGGTAAAACTGTGAGCAGAGTTGTTTTGCCGGCAGGAATAATGTTTTCTGAATTTTACTTTTATATGCCTGCATTTATTGAGAATATTGACAAGGAAAAGGAATTTGAAAACAAGGACGATATCAATCCGACGATATATCGTATAGATAGAATACTTAAATATGAGATCACAGAAGAACATTTTAAAGTCCCTTATGCTAAGAGGTTTCAGGAAGGGGAGTTCAGAAAAAGAGTACAGTTTATGTATGGAGGTAGGCTGAGAACTGTAAGATTTGAATATAGCGGGCTTTCAATTGAAGCTATACTTGACAGATTGCCTACAGCTATAATTGAAAAGGAAGAAAACGGAGTGTATACCATAAGGGCTGAGGTGTTTGGAAAAGGAATAGATATGTGGCTTAAAAGTCAGGGGGATAATGTAAAAGTAAAGGAGGATTAGCAATGGAGAATGCTTCCGGTTATATTGAAGATGTTTTTGAACAATTAAAAGAAATAAATCAATACTATAAAATATCGAATCTGGAGACAGAGGATTATTTAAAAACAGCAAATAAAGCATATGTGCTTATCGCAGGAAAAGAGGGAAGTGATAAAGGCGGTTTTTGCAACGATCTGTTTCTGGGTTACAGAAGAAATATTTTAGAAGAAAAAAATATATCAGGTGAAGATATTACTACCATAATTGAATATGGGGATGAAGATTCAGTTGAGGTTTATAGGGGAAATATAAAGGAAAGATATACACTTGATGAATACACTAAAACTGATGAAGCAGTGGAGTACATAAAGGTATATCTTAATAATACGAAACTTTGTGAGTTTGAAAAGCTAGACCTGAAAAGTAAAATCAATAGTATCCTTGAAATTCCGGTGCTGATGGGCGCAATATTCTCAGGATTTGGCTATGTATACATGAAGGCAAGAGAAAAAGAGAGAAAAGAAAAAATAAAAGTTAAGCTTGAAAAAGAAATTTTTTTCAATATTGCTGAGGAAATATGTGTAAATGTCAGAGAGAAAATTGTTAATGAAAATATAATAAAAGGCGCTGAGAAAATAATAGATGATAAAATTAAATCTATAAAAGAAAATATAAATCAGCTGGAAAAGATAAAGGGCAGTGAGGAGGAATATAAAAACAAAAAGACAGAAGAATTAAAAGAAAATATTAAAGCTTTGGAAGGGAATATTAAAAAATTAAATTAAATAATGAACGGAGGAAAAGTATGGAACAGTTAATAAGAGCTTTTGAGGAATTAAGAAACATAAATGACAATTATGAGATCAATAACGATGATATTAATAATTACATAGACAGCATGCATGAGGAAAAGGTGTGTGTGCCTATTATAGGAAAGTTCAGCAGCGGTAAAAGTGCACTGTACAATGCGCTTTTAGGTCATGACAGAATGCTTAAAGAGGATATCACACCTGAAACAGCTATTCCTGCCGAAATCGTATATACAGATGGAGATAGCAGTGCAGTATTGTATTTTGATACAGGTGAGTGTAAGGAAATCTCTTTAGATGAGTATTGTGAAAACAGAGATACATTTGAAAATGTAAAAACTATAAGATTATATCTCAATAATAAATTTCTTGGAAGTATAAGGGATATAATGCTTGTGGATATGCCGGGATTTGAGTCTGCAATAGAGACCCACAACAAAGCAATAGACGGATATGTTATAAACAGTCAGGCTTATCTTATTGCATTTCCTGCTGATGATATGATATTAAGAAGCAGCATAGGGAATGTGCTTAAGGAGCTTTGTATCCATGATATGCCTATATATGTTGTGATAACTAAGTGTGACAAGGTTGACGATGAAATACTTAAGGAAGGATTAAATAAACTTGAAAAGGATCTGAAAAGATACATAGGTGACAGAGAAGTAAAAATTGCACTGACAAGCAGCAGTGAAGGAGAAGTTGAACAGGCAAGAGAAATACTCTGTGAAATACAGGAAAATGCCGAACAGATAATAGAAAATAAATATAAGGGAATTTTTGAAAGAACATCAAATACAACAGTAGAGTATCTGAACGGAGTTATTAAAAACAGTATGCTTACTGAATCTGAATTTGCGGAAAAAGAAGAGTCCATCAATAATGAGATGACAAAGATAGCTGAAGAAATAGAGAGAGAGGACAGTAAATTTGACAGGGACATAGCCGAATGCATAAATGCAATCAAGTCTGATGTAAATGCTGCATTAAATAATTCTGAAAGCTATTACACAACAATGGCAGCAAATAATCAGGATATAAGCGAAGCACTAAACAGTACAGTACGAATGGCTGTTACAGAAAGCCTGAAGAAGAGATTCCAGCCTATAATAGAAAAATATGTGAAAAAAGTTTCGGGAATGATAAATTCCGATACAAGTGTAACAGTCGGATCAGTCGGAAGTGTCAATATAAAAAGCGGTGAAGGAGCTGCTGCAGCAGTGAGCGCTGCGGGTGTGGCAGGAATTGCCGCACTGGTTTTCTTAGGACCTTTTAGTGCACTGGTTATAGGGGCAGTTGCAGGGCTTATAGGATTCTTTGCGGGAAACAACAGTGAGAGGAAAAAGAGAGGGGAAGCCGAGGCTGAAATAAGCAGAAGGTTAAGTGGTGAAATATTCCCAAGTGTAATAAATCAGGTCGGAACAAAAGTCGAAATGGCAATAAAAGAGCAGGTAACGGAAATAAGGGAGGAAGTAAGAAAAAATATTGAACTGAAACACAATACAATGCAGAAAGCCCTTGACGATGTGAGAAAACAAAAGGCTGAGGAAGAGGAAAAGTTAAAAGTGCTTGTGGCAAATGCACAGAATGATATTGAAAATATAAAGGAGATAAAAATTGGATTACAGGGATGAAATACTTGAAAAATTAACAGAAAATTTTGATCTGATCTGTAAAATCACAGATGATAATAAAAATGAAAGCTATGATGTAAGTCTGGAAAGAATAGAAGAAATAATCAACA
>CAZGIC010000146.1:0-4449 GCA_964526435.1 uncultured Lachnospiraceae bacterium
CGATTTTTTTAATTAACATAAAAATTTATATAAAATATGAATAGAGTATTGACATAAAAAATAAAATGTGGTAATATAACAGTGTTATATAACACTGTTATATTGAAGGTGATTGGTGTGGAAGAAACTTTAACACAAAAGAAAATTTTAGAGGCAGGAAAAAATGAATTTCTTAAAAAGGGGTTTAGAGGTGCTTCTCTTAGAAACATAGTTAAAAATGCAGGAGTGACTACAGGTGCCTTTTATGGTTACTACAAAAGCAAGGAAGAGCTTTTTGATGCCCTTGTTGAAAAATCTGCAAAAAAATTTATGGAAAAATTTGTAGAAGCACAGGATACATTTGCAAAACTGCCTCCGGAAGTGCAGCCTGACTATATGGGTAAAATATCAGGTGATTGTATTGACTGGATGATAGACTATATTTATGATAATATGGACGCTTTTAAACTTATACTGTGTTGTTCGGAGGGGACAAAGTATGAAAACTTTATACACGAAATTGTTGAAATTGAGGTTGAGGCAACCTATGATTTTATAGAGGTATTGAAAAGTATGGGGCATAAAGTGAGAAATATAGATCATCAGCTTATACACATAATAGCAAGCGGAATGTTTTCGGGATTTTTTGAAGTTATTATACATGATATGGAGTACGAAAGGGCGGTGGAGTATGTAAGAATATTAAGGGATTTTTATACTTCAGGATGGAAAGAAATTATGGAGCTTTAGTGCTCTGTAATTTTTGAAAATCAAGTTAGCTACAACTAACTTTGCGATGGGAAATAATTTATAACTTTGTAGGGCAACCAGCAATTAGTAATAATATCTGTAATTGTTTGCTGCTAATATATAATTTATAAATGAGGAGGAATAACATTGAAAAAACAATCTAATTTGAAAAGACTTCTTGGCTATGCGGGAAAATATAAGTATCTGACAATAGGGGCATTGATACTTTCGGCGGCAAGTGCCTTAATAGCTCTTGTACCATTTATATATATATGGAAAATTATTCAGGAGGTGCTGAGTGTTGCACCGGATTTTGGAAAAGCTGAAAATCTTGTGCATAATGGTATAATGGCAGTAGTATATTCTGTAATTTCTGTGCTTGTATATATAGCAGGCCTTATGTGTTCCCATTTGGCGGCTTTCAGAATTGCGGCAAATCTGCGTATTGAAATAATGAACCATATTATTAAACTGCCTCTTGGATTTGTTGAAAGTTTTGGAAGCGGTAAGCTTAGAAAAATTGTAAATGATTCAAGTGCTGCTACAGAAACATATCTTGCTCACAGACTCCCTGATTCGGCAAATGCAATTGCAACACCTATAGGACTTTTAATTTGTCTCATTGTATTTGACTGGAGGCTGGGACTTCTGAGTCTTTGTCCTGTTGTCCTTGCATTTCTTGTAATGATGAGAATGACGGGAAAAAGTATGGCGGAAAAAATGACGGAATATCAGAACGCTTTGGATGATATGTCAAATGAAGCGGTTGAATATGTAAGAGGCATTCCTATAGTAAAGACATTTGGGCAGACAATTTTTTCATTTAAAAGATTTAAGGCAGCCATAGATAATTATGGCAAATGGGTAATAGCATATACAAAAGAACTGCGTACCCCTATGATACTGTATACGGCTGCTGTAAACGGTGTGTTTGTGTTCATTACCGCCGGAGCTATATTGATGACAAAAGACGGTATGACTAGTGAATTTTTGTTAAACCTTATGTTTTACATTATTATCACTCCTATAATTTCTGTCACGCTTACAAGAATTATGTTTCAAAGTGAAGATGCTATGATTGTAGATGATGCCCTGAAACGTATAGACAGTGTACTTGACTTAAAACCTCTTTCACAGACTGAAAATCCAAAGAAGCCGAAGGATTCGTCAATAGAGATTGAGAATGTAAGTTACAGTTATGATGGTGAAAAGAATGCTTTAAATAATATTTCACTTAAAATAAATGCAGGAGAGACTGTTGCCTTTGTAGGTCCGTCGGGAGGAGGAAAAACAACGCTTGCAGGTATTGTTTCAAGATTTTTTGATCCACAGAAGGGAGATATAAAAATAGGGAGTGTGGATATACGTGAAATTGAAAAAAATGAGCTTATGAATCAAATTTCATTTGTGTTCCAAAACAGCAGACTTATAAAAGCATCTATATTTGAAAATGTACGTATAGGTAAACCTGATGCAGACAGAAATGAGGTTATGGCAGCACTTGAGGCTGCTCAGTGTATGGATATAATTGAAAAACTTCCAAATGGCATTGATACTGTAATAGGGACTAAGGGTGTATACTTATCAGGAGGAGAACAGCAGAGAATTGCAATAGCAAGGGTAATTCTTAAAAATTCACCCATTATTATTCTGGATGAAGCCACAGCCTTTGCTGATCCTGATAATGAAAGCAGAGTTCAGAAAGCTTTTTCAAAACTTGCAGAGGGAAGAACTGTTATTATGATAGCCCACAGACTTTCTACTGTAGTAAATGCCGATAAAATATTTGTACTTAAAAACGGAAGTATTGCAGAAGAAGGTACCCATGGTGAACTTCTTGAAAAGAAGGGATTATATAACTCAATGTGGCAGCAGTACAAGACTTCTGTAAACTGGAAAGTTAAAAAGGAGGGGACAATAGCATGATAGAAAAACTGCAGAAAAAATATGCCTTGTCAAGACAAGGTGCTGTAAATCTCATAAAAAGCTGTATTGCATGTGTATTTCAAAATATATCTTTTATGATACCTGTCAGCTTACTTTATTTTCTTGTGGAAGATTTAATGAATGGAGGTATAGAGAAAGTCAATGGGGTATTTTACGGCATTGGATGTATATTATGTGTTGCATTTATTATGATAACTACATATTTTCAGTATAATGCAGTTTATTTCAATACATATATTGAAAGCGGGATAAGAAGAATTACTCTTGCGGAAAAACTCAGACAAATACCTTTATCATATTTTGGCAAAAAAGATCTTGCGGACCTTACAAGCACGATTATGGCTGACTGTGCATTTCTTGAAACGGTTTTTTCGCATTTTATACCTGAACTGGCAGGTTCTGTAATATCTACAACATTTATTGCGGTTTGTCTTTTCTTCTTTGACCGGAGACTTGCTTTGGCAGCTCTATGGGTGCTTCCCGTATCATTTATTGTGGTAGCATTATCAACAAAGGTACAGGACATTTTAAAAAGCCGTGAAATAAATGTCAAAATGGCTTGTGCTGACGGTATACAGGAGTGTATAGAAACGGTCAGGGATCTTAAGGCAAATAATGCTGAAAATAACTATATGAAAGGCTTGACTGTAAAAATTAAGAATGTGGAGAAGAGAGCCATAATTTCAGAATTTGGATCAGCAGCTTTTGTTGTGTCAGCGGACTTAATATTAAAGCTTGGTATTGCAACTGTTGCCCTCGTTGGTTCGGTACTGTTAATTAACGGCTCTGTGGACGTGCTTACATTTTTTATGTTTCTTCTTGTTGTGTCAAGGATTTATGATCCTTTACAGAGTGCATTGCAGAATTTGGCTGCCATAATATCTGCAAGAACAAATATCGCTCGAATGAATGAAATACTTTATCATACCATACAGGAAGGAAGGGATAAACTTTCAAATAATGGATATGACATAAAATTTGAAAACGTTGGTTTTGCTTATAACAGCGGAGAAACAGTACTTGATAATGTTTCTTTTACTGCAAAGCAAGGTGAAGTTACTGCTCTTGTAGGTCCTTCAGGAGGGGGAAAGACAACTGTTTCAAGACTTGCATCAAGATTTTGGGATGTTAACAAGGGTAAAATTACAGTAGGAGATATGGATATATCAAAAATAGCTCCTGAAACTTTGCTTTCCCTCTATTCAATTGTATTTCAGGATGTAACTTTGTTTAATAATACAATAATGGAAAATATAAGAATAGGTAGAAAAGATGCTACAGATGAAGATGTTTTAAAGGCAGCTAAACTTGCAAACTGTGATGAGTTTGCTGAAAAACTTCCGAAAGGTTACAACACAATGATAGGAGAAAATGGTTGTGAACTTTCAGGAGGAGAAAGACAGAGAATATCAATAGCAAGAGCTTTTCTGAAAAATGCACCTATTATACTTATGGATGAGGCAACATCATCACTTGATGTTGAAAATGAAACACTTATACAGTCAGCTCTTTCAAAACTTATAAAAGATAAGACTGTTATAGTAATAGCCCACAGAATGAGAACTGTAATGGATGCAGATAAAATTGTTGTACTTGCTGAAGGAAGGGTTGCGGAAGAGGGAAATGCAGATGAACTTAAAAAGAAGAATGGTATATTTGCAAGAATGGTAAAATTGCAGACTGAAAGTCAGGACTGGACAATAAATAACAGGAGCTGATTTTAAAATATAAACAAAAACAGTATAGGAGGGTCAGAATACAATATTGGTATTT
>CAZGIC010000147.1:0-4445 GCA_964526435.1 uncultured Lachnospiraceae bacterium
TACATTTTTTGTTTATTGTCAATTGACTTATTTTGATATAGACTGATTGCCGACAAAAAGAGCTGGCATAAAATTATTTAAGTATGAAAATATAAAAAAGAACTGAAATAATAGTTTGGAATATATAATTAAAAAAGTGAACTAATAAAATTTACGGAGAAAACAAAATGAAAGAATTGGATATATATACAGATGGTGCATGTTCGGGAAATCCCGGGGCAGGGGGATATGGAGTAGTTATGTTATATAAAGGGGCGAGAAAAGAATTAAGCCAGGGATATAAACTGACTACAAACAACAGAATGGAAATGCTTGCTGTTATTAAAGGACTTGAGTGTTTAAAAGAACCCTGTCAGGTTACACTATACAGTGACTCTAAGTATGTTGTGGATTCAATAACAAAGGGGTGGGTATACAGATGGAAAAAAAGAGGCTGGGTTAAGTCAGATAAAAAGAAGGCTCTTAATGTGGATTTATGGGAAAGACTTCTTCCTTTACTTGAAAAACATAGGGTAGAATTTGTATGGGTTAAGGGTCATGCAGATAATGTTGAAAATGAAAGATGTGACGAACTTGCAAGAATGGCAATAGCATCCGGTAATCTTATTAATGATGATAATTATATGGGATGATTTGTGAGGACAGAATTTAGATATTATTGTATGGTTTTGTATAATTTGTCTATATATATTAAAGGCATATGAAATAAATTGGTTATTACTTTCACTTGATAATTTGACTTATTGGTGGTACAATAGAAATAATGCGGAAATATGTATTTTTTTAATCTTAAGTAGAAAGAGTGGAAAACAATTATGATTCAGACCAGAGAAGATATAAGAAATATAGCTATAATTGCTCATGTTGACCATGGCAAGACAACATTGGTTGATGAACTGTTGAAACAAAGCGGTACATTCAGAACAAATCAGGTTGTCAGAGAGAGAGTAATGGACAGTGGTGATATTGAAAGAGAAAGAGGAATTACTATACTTTCAAAAAATACTTCTGTTTATTATGAACATACTAAAATAAATATTGTGGATACTCCGGGTCATGCTGACTTTGGCGGTGAAGTAGAGCGTGTGCTTAAAATGGTAAACGGTGTTGTTCTTGTAGTAGATGCCTATGAAGGTGCTATGCCTCAGACTAAGTTTGTTTTAAGGAATGCTCTTGCTTTAGGACTTCCTGTTGTAGTATGTGTAAACAAAATTGACAGACCGGAAGCAAGACCTGATGAGGTTGTTGATGAAATACTTGAACTTTTCATGGAACTTGATGCAACTGATGAGCAGTTAGACTCACCTTTTGTATTTGCATCAGCAAAACTTGGAAAGGCGGCACTTACTCCTGAAGAAGCTCTTGAAGCTAAGGATATGAAACCTTTGTTTGACACAATAATTGAACATATCCCGGCTCCGCAGGGTGATCCTGATGCTGATTTACAGATGCTTGTTACAACTATTGATTACAATGAATATGTAGGTAAAATAGGTATAGGTAAAATTGAAAACGGTACAGTTAAGGTAAATGATGAAGTGTGCATTGTAAACTATCATGAGCCTGATAAGCTTACAAAAATAAGGGTAACAAAGCTTTATGAATATGAAGGACTTGAAAGAGTTGAAGTTAAGGAAAGTACAATAGGTTCAATTGTAGCTGTGTCAGGTATGCCTGATATTCATATTGGCGATACTATTGCCGGCATTAACAATCCTGTACCTTTAGAGGTAAACAAGATTTCTGAACCTACAATATCAATGACTTTCCATGTAAATGATTCACCTTTTGCAGGACAGGAAGGAAAGTATGTTACAAGCAGACATTTGAGAGATCGTCTTATGAAGGAATTGAATACAGACGTATCACTGAGAGTGGAAGATACTGAGGTTGCAGAAGCTTTTAAGGTAAGCGGAAGAGGTGAACTTCATTTGTCTATTCTTATTGAAACAATGAGAAGAGAGGGCTATGAGTTCCAGGTTTCAAGACCTGAGGTTCTTTATAAAACAGATGAAAATGGTAAAAAACTTGAGCCAATGGAGCTTGTAACAATTGACGTACCTGAAGAATTTGTTGGTGCAGTTATTGAAAAACTCGGTGTTCGTAAGGGCGAAATGGTTAATATGGCTCCGGGACAGGGAGGATATACAAGGCTTGAATTCAATATTCCTGCAAGAGGTTTAATAGGATACAGAAATGAGTTCCTTACAGATACAAGAGGAAACGGTATAATGAACAGCCAGTTTAACGGTTATGAACCTTATAAGGGTGAAATTGCATCAAGAAGTCAGGGATCTCTTGTTGCAAGTGAAACAGGTGATGCAGTTGCCTATGGTCTTTTCAATGCTCAGGAAAGAGGAGATCTGTTTATAGGTGCAGGTACAAAGGTTTATATGGGTATGGTTGTTGGAAGAAATGCAAGGTCAGAGGATATGCCTATAAATGTATGTAAGAAAAAACAGCTTACAAACACAAGAGCGTCAGGTTCTGATGATGCATTGAAGCTTACACCTCATATTGTAATGAGTCTTGAACAGTGTATAGATTTTATTTCAGATGATGAACTTGTGGAGGTTACTCCTGAAACTTTGAGAATAAGAAAGAAAATTCTTGACCCTGTGGAAAGAAGAAAGGCTGCAAGAAATAATTAAGATGTGAATTTTAAGGGGAAAACAGCAGTGCTGTTTTCCCCTTAAAAAACTAAAGGATGGATAAAATGGGGAATAATAGCAACAATAATAAAAATTTACTTGGCGGTTCATTTGTAAAAATGGCTGCCATTCTTGCGGCAGCAGGCATAATTGTCAGATTTATTGGTTTCCTTTACAGATTGCCTCTTACCAATATGATCGGTGATGAGGGAAACGGAATATATGCGGCCGGGTATAACATATACAATTTTTTTCTCATAATGAGTTCGGCAGGACTACCTGTGGCAATATCCAAAATGATCTCTCAAAGACTGGCTTTTGAGGAATACGGCAATGTTAAAAAAGTGCTCAGAGTGTCAATGATGACAACGGGAATACTCAGCTTTATATGTTCACTGATAATGGTGGTTGTGGCTCAGCTTATATCTTATTTGTGGCTCAATTACTGGTGTTTTCTTGAAAATGCTGACAGTTATAAACTCTGGTATGAAAGTGTCTGGTGCCTTTACACATTGTCACCTACAATATTTATTGTAGGTATTATGGCAGTTTTCAGAGGATATTTTCAGGGTTTTAATACAACTGTTCCTACTGCTCTTTCACAGCTTATTGAGCAGGTATTTAATGCTGTATTCAGCGTGTATCTTGCATGGCTCCTTATAGGCTACGGAGTTGAGTTCGGAGCGGCAGGAGGTACAGCAGGTACAGGAATTGGTGCTCTTGCAGGACTTGTCATATTGATTATATTTTATATTAAAACAATAAAAGCAAGAAAGGCTGTGTATGCTGAAGATAAGAAAAATTACAGAATAGAGGGCAACAGAGAAATAGCTGTAAAGCTTGTTAAAATAGCTGTGCCTGTTATTACGGGTACTGCAATATTCAGTATGACTAATTTTGTGGATATGGCTATGGTAAGTTCTAGACTTGCGGCAGCAGGTTTTGATTCTGATACAATTACAGCTCTTTACGGACAGCTTAACGGTAAATATGTTACACTTACCACAATGCCTGTTTCAATTTCAACGGCAATTGCAACAGCAGTAATACCAAGTATAACGGTAAGTGTTGCTAAAAAGGAAAAGGCTGTTGTACAGTCAAAGGTAGACACCGCACTAAGAATAACAATGATGATTTCAATTCCTGCGGCAGCCGGACTGGGGGCTTTGGGAAGCCAGATACTTGCTATGCTTTTCCCTAATTATTCAGATGGTGGAAGCCTTATAACAGTAGGGTCATTAAGTGTTATATTCCTTGCTCTGAGCCAGATTTCAACGGGGGTGCTCCAGGGTATAGGAAAAGTTAAAACACCTGCATTTAATGCTATATGGGGTGCTCTTGCAAAAATACCTGTAAACTATGTACTTATAGCAATACCTGAAATAAATGTTGTAGGTGCGGTTATAAGCACAACTGTGTGCTATATTGTGTGCAGTATTCTCAATTTCAGGGCACTTGTAAAGGCGACAAAGGTTAAGCCTGATTACGTTGGTATGCTTGTTAAACCGGGAATTTCTGCAATAGCTATGAGTGTGGGTGCTCTGGCAGCATATTATGGTGTATATGCTGTTGTGCCAAATAATACATTTGCGACTATTATTGCTATTTTATTTGCTGTGGTAGTATATTTTGCAATTATGGTTGCAGTTAAGGGATTTAAGAGAGATGATCTTAAAATGATGCCGGCAGGAGGCAAAATTATAAGGATTCTTGAAAAGATAAACAGAATATGATGATTATATAAATAAAAAAGCAGATGCAAATTATCACTTAATTTGCATCTGTTTTTTAAGT
>CAZGIC010000148.1:0-4432 GCA_964526435.1 uncultured Lachnospiraceae bacterium
AAAAAAGTTGTTTTGGACCGGGTTAAGTATATAAATTTATTTAAGAAGGGAAAGTAATATGTTAAATCAGAAAGTTGTTTTTAAATCAGCCAATGAGGCTGTATGTATAGCGGCAAAACAGATAGATTATCATTTAATGGGATATTATCCAATTACACCGTCAACACAGATTTCGGAGGGAATGGACCTTTTAAAAAGTCAGGGGCGGCTTGATACTGTAATGATAGCGGCAGAGGGTGAACATTCTGCGGCAGGTATATGTTATGGAGGTACTCTTGCAGGGGCAAGGGTAATAAATGCCACAAGTGCAAACGGACTTCTTTATGCACTTGAACAGCTTCCCGTACAGTCGGGAACGAGAATGCCCATGGTTATGAATGTTGCATGCAGAACTGTGTCTGCTCCTCTGTGTATAAAGGGGGACCATAGTGATATAATGTTTGCTCTTAATACAGGGTGGCTTATACTCTTTGCAAAGGATAATCAGGAGGCATATGACTTTAACATAATAGGTCTTAAGGTGGCGGAAAGAGTAAAGCTTCCTGTAATTGTTGCCTTTGACGGATTTTTTACAAGTCATCAGAAAAAGAAACTTCTTGTATTTGAAGAAGATGAAGATGTAAGGGATTACATTGGAGAATACAAGGCAGAATATACTGCCATAGACGTTGAAAATCCGGTTACAATAGGCTCATATATGAATGAGCCTGATATTATAAACAACAAATATCAGCTTCGTATGGCAATGGAAGAGGCTAAAGATGTAATATATGATGAGTTTAAAAAATATGAAAAAGTAAGCGGAAGGAAATACGGCGTCATAAACAAGTATATGAGTGATGACGCAGATGTTATATTTGTTGTTCTGGGTTCTGCCTTTGATACAGCAAAAGCGGCTGTTGACAAAATGAGGCAGGAAGGTCACAAGGTGGGAGTTGTTACGGTACAGGCACTTCGCCCTTTTTATGGCAGAGAAATTTCAGACGCCTGTATAAATGCAAAGGTAGTTGTAATAGGAGACAGACAGGATTCCTATGGCGACGGGGGAAGTTTTTCAACAGAAGTAAAGTCTGCCTTTTATGACAGAGGAATTTCTGCAAAAGTTATAACAAGGGTATTTGGACTTGGAGGAAAGGAGTTTTATGTTGAAGATGGGGAAAATATGCTCTATATGGGCATTGAAGCTATGGAATTTGAAAATGTAAAGAGTTTTGATTATTACGGAGCATATAAGGGCAGTGAATTTAAGAATGTAAAATATTTTGAACCTGTTACGGACAAAAATTCCCAATTGGGATATGAGGTGGTTGATGACGGGGAAAAGGTAAGTGTTAAAAATATCAATATTAAAAAGGCTTCAAGTATGCCTAAAAGACTTGTTGCAGGACACAGTGCATGTGCAGGCTGTGGTATTCCTGTAAATGTCAATCTTCTTTTAAAGGGAATTGAGGGGAATGTTGTAATGCTGTTCCATACAGGCTGTGGTATGGTTGTCACCACAGGTTATCCCACAACTGCGTTTAATGTAAATTATGTACACAATCTTTTCCAGAACGGAGCAGCCACATTAAGCGGTATTGTTGAGGGTTACAAGGAAAGGCAGAGAAGGGGCGAAATACCTGAGGGAAAAATTACATTTATAATGGTAAGCGGTGACGGAGGTATGGATATCGGACTTGGAGCTGCTCTTGGAGCTGCAACAAGAAATCATAATATGATAATATTTGAATATGACAACGGAGGCTATATGAATACAGGCTATCAGTACAGTTATACTACACCTTTAGGAGCAAAAAGTGCTACAAGCCATGTGGGAACGGCAGAAAGGGGCAAGCCTTATATGCCAAAGGATACACCTAAGCTTTTTGAAGCAACTAATATTAATTATATTGCAACAGTTGCAGAAAGCAATCCCCAGGATTTTATTGTAAAGGCTAAAAAGGCACAGTATTATGCTGATAACTATGGACTTGCTTATATTAAGGCAATATCTGCATGTCCTCTTAACTGGCAGGATGAATCCAGATATGAAAGGTCTGTAATACAGAAGGCTGTTGAAAGCTGTTATTTCCCTCTTTATGAAGTGGAGAGGGGTGTCAGACGTTTAACTTATAAGCCTAAGAATAAAATTCCTGTTACGGAGTTTCTCGGAGCAATGGGAAGGACAAGACATCTGACTAAGGATAAATACAGTGATATTGCAGAGAAAATACAGGAAAGTGTAGATAAAAAATGGAGTGAACTTAATCAATGACATTTTTAGATTTTATAAAAAATTATAGTAAGTTATAAGGACTTTGATTTTTAATATAAGATTTACCGCCTTGATGTATTTATATAAATATGTTAAAATTTAGTAAATATATCAAGGAGTTTGTAATATGCTGGATAAAGTTAAGGATACGATTGAAAAGTACAATATGCTTTCATGGGGGGACAGAATTATAATAGGGGTATCGGGAGGAGCGGATTCTGTATGCCTGACAGATGTTTTAAATGAATTTAAGGATGAATATAATCTTGAAATTATTCTTGTGCATATTAATCACAATATAAGAGGGGAAGAGGCAAAGAGGGATGAAAACTTTGTAATTGAGCTTGGCAGGAAATATAATAATAAAGTAAAGGTGTTCAGCTATAAAGTTGAGGAAAGGGCAAAGGCTGAAGGCATGACTGTTGAGGAAATGGGGCGAAAACTGAGATATGAGGCTTTTTATAAGACTGCGGAAAAAAAGGGGAAAATAGCAGTTGCCCACAATATGAATGACAACTGCGAAACAATGATAATGAGGTTTTTCAGGGGAACGGGAATAAAGGGACTTGGGGGCATATCTGCGTCGAGGGACAGAATTATACGCCCCCTTATAAACATAAGCAGGAATGAAATAGAAAAATACTGTAATGACAGGGGACTTGAATACTGTAATGATTCTACAAACAGTGTTGCAGAGTATACCAGAAATAAAATAAGGCTTAATGTTATACCAATGATACAAAAGGAGTTTAATGAAAACATTGTTGTATCTATGGCAAGAACTGCAGAGCTTATGGCTGACGAAGAAGCATATATGGACAGGCAGGCGAGGGAAGCCTACAGCAAATGTGAAATTGAGCCTAAAAGAATAAGAATAGACTGTCTTTTAAAATATGACAAGGTTATACAGAGGAGAATAATAAGACTTGGTTTTTCGGGATATTCTGAAGATCTTCACGACATTTCATATGAACATGTTGAAAATGTGCTTTCGCTGGTGAAAAAGGACAGCGGTAAAATAACAGAATTGCCCGGAGGACTGAGAGCAATAAGGGAATATAATACAATACTGTTTTACAGAACAGGGGAAAAGAAAGATTTCTGTTACAGTATTGAGCCAGGGAAAAAATATGTATTCAGAGAATTGGGGCTTGGTATTATGTTATCCGGTGAAAAATGTGACGAAAATTTGAAAAATTTGTATACTATTCCTCTTAATTATGATAAAATTAAATCAGATTTAGTTCTCAGAGGCAGACGTTCAGGTGACAAAATAAATCTTTACGGAGGTACAAAAACAATTAAAAAACTTTTTATTGATGAAAAGGTGCCTTACAGCAAAAGAGATTTTGTGCCCCTGCTTGCTATGGGCAGTGATGTGATCTGGATAAAGGATATGAAAACTTCTGCGTTTTTTAAAGCCGTCGGGGACTGTGAAAATATTTTATACTTATGTATATGGGAGGTTTAGAAAATGAAGGAGAGAGTTACAACTCTTATTTCTGAAGAAAAATTAAAGAACAGGGTTGAGGAAATCGCTAAAGAGATTACAGAGTATTATAATGGAGAAGAAGTTAAAACTGTATGTGTCCTTAAGGGTGCGGTAATGTTTATGGTTGATCTTGTTAAAAAAATGGATCTGCCTGTTAAGTTTGATTTTATGGATGTGTCAAGTTATGGAAATTCCACAGAGTCAAGCGGAGAAATAAAAATATTGAAGGATCTGGATGACCCTATTGAAGGTGAAAATATTCTTGTTGTTGAGGATATTATTGACAGCGGAAGAACTCTTTACTATCTTCTGGATTATTTAAGAAGTAAAAATCCAAAGTCAATTAAGCTTTGTACACTTTTTGACAAGCCTGACAGAAGAGAATTTGATGTTAATGTGGACTGGACAGGCTTTGATATTCCTGATGAATTTATTGTGGGGTATGGACTTGATTATGCACAGAGGTACAGAAATCTTCCTTACATAGGTGTTCTGCATTTTGATGAGTAAAATATTTTTTTGGTACAGACGGTTTCATTTGTTATATGAAACCGTTGTTTTGAGTAAAAGGGTTATTTGTAAAAAATGTCCTTTGTCAATTTCAGGACTTTTGCTTCGCAATAGGATCAGCCTTTAAATTAAAAAATGAGGCAAAAATACCTGCAAAGCAACAGGGACTGATTTTT
>CAZGIC010000149.1:0-4426 GCA_964526435.1 uncultured Lachnospiraceae bacterium
ATAAATTTTCCCGAAACTCACGCAATTTTCTCTTGTAATATTTAGCTAACTTGTGTATAATTAAATTAAAGTAATAATTTTTTTTGTTAAAAATATTTACAAAAAAGTAATGAAAGGAGAAATTTTATGGGCTATATGGAAGAATATAAGCGTTGGTGCGAGGACAGCTATTTTGACGAAGCAACTAAAGCTGAATTACTTTCTATCAAAGATGATGAGAAAGAAATAGAGGAGAGATTTTATAAAAATCTTGAATTTGGTACAGGAGGCTTAAGAGGTATTCTCGGAGCAGGTACCAACAGAATGAACATTTACACTGTAAGCAAAGCTACACAGGGGTTTGCAAATTACATTAAAAAGCAGGGGGATGAAGCTGTTAAGAAAGGTGTTGTTATTGCCTATGACTCAAGAAATTATTCACCTGAGTTTGCAGAAATAACAGCAAGAGTTCTGGCAGGCAACGGCATTAAGGCATACCTTTCAGACGAATTAAGACCTGTTCCTATGTTAAGTTTTGCAGTAAGAAACTTAGGCTGTACAGGTGGTGTAGTTATTACAGCAAGCCACAACCCTCCCGAATACAACGGTTACAAGGTTTACTGGGATGACGGAGCACAGGTTCCTTTCCCAAGAGACGGTGAAATCATTAAGGAAGTAAATGCAATTACTGACTTTTCAATGATACAGAAAGCAGACTTAACAGAAGCTGTAAATTCAGGTATGATACAGTATGTAGGACCTGAGCTTGACGTTTACTATCTTGAGGCTATTACAGCACAGATCGTTAATCAGAGCATAATAGACAACACAGACTTAAAAATAGTTTACACACCTATCCACGGTTCAGGCAACAAGCCTGTAAGACGTGCTCTTGCAAAAGCAGGCTTTAAGAATGTTTATATAGTTCCTCAGCAGGAAAAACCTGACGGAAACTTCACTACAGTAGGCTATCCTAACCCTGAAAACAAGGCTGTATTTGACCTTGCTATGGAACTTGCAAAGAAAGTTGACGCTGACATTATCGTTGGTACAGACCCTGATGCAGACAGAGTAGGTGCTGTTGTTAAAAAGACCGACGGCGACTATATGGTGCTTACAGGTAATATGACAGGCTCTCTTCTTTGTGAATATATTCTTTCACAGAAAAAAGAGGCAGGCACATTGCCTTCAAACGGAGCTGTAGTTTCAACAATTGTTTCAACTGATATGACTAAAGCAATTTGTGCCGAATACGGTATGAAATATTTTGATGTACTTACAGGATTTAAGTATATCGGCGAAAAGATAAAAGAATTTGAGGCTGACGGAAGCTATCAGTATATGTTCGGCTTTGAAGAAAGTTACGGCTGTCTTGCAGGCACATATGCAAGAGATAAGGACGGCTGTCTTGCAACTATGCTTATATGTGAACTTGCAGCATACTACAAGACAAAGGGTATGAGCCTTTATGACGGTTTAATTGCCCTCTATGAAAAATATGGCTATTATAAAGAAGATATCACTTCAATCACTCTTAAGGGTATTGACGGTGCTGCACAGATCAAAAAAGTTATGGATACATTAAGATCAGAAGCTCTTACAGAAGTTGCCGGTACTAAGGTTATTGAAGCAAGAGATTATTCTATTGACAAAATTGTCAATATGGTAACAGGCGAAGAATCAAAGAGCGGACTTCCTTCAAGTAATGTACTCTACTACATACTTGAAGACGGTACATGGTTCTGCGTAAGACCAAGCGGTACTGAACCTAAGATCAAGGTATACTTTGGTTCAAAGGGCAAAACTCAGGAAGAAGCAGATACAAAAGTTAAAACAGCAAGTGACGGCATACTTGCAATCGTTGATGAAATTTTAAAATAATGCTTTTCCTCCCTTTTTACACATAAATAGGGGCGGGCTTGTAATATAACAGCCCGCCTCGTTTTTTTGCTTTTTTTCCTTTGATGAACTCTTCAAATTCCAATTTGACCAACACCTTACCCCCTTAAAAAATGGAGCTTTAAATTTTTTGCAACACTCAATAGGCTCCCTTACAAGGGAGCTGTCAGCCACAGGCTGACTGAGGGTTTTATTACCCCCCCCACACAAATTCCAATTTAACGAACGCTTACCAAAACCTTCCCCCGAAACGCAAGCGTTTCTCCTCCTCCCTTAAAAAGGAGGCAATTTTTAAAGTAACTTTCACTCTACACTCACAATTTGAAATTTACGGAACTACGGGCGATTAGTAAATTGCACCGAAAGATTAATCCTGGATGCTTGGGCGAGCAGCATTGCGAAGCAATGCGACCAGCCGGACGACACGATTCAGAACTTTTGACTACGTCAAAAGCGGCATCAAAGATGCCGTCGGATACTTCTTCCGATTCAATGGGTCGGCTTTCGCTGAAAGCGAAAGTGCTGAAAGCCTCTACAAATGGTAAAAGTGCTGAAGAAGGTGAAAGTGCTGATTTAGCGGCGGAGGGTTTTATTCCCACATTCAAATTCCTATTTAACCAACACCTTACCATATAATATATCGTAGGGGCGATCATCGATCGCCCGTATTTTTCACAATACACCCACAAATTCCAATTCGTCAAACGCCTTGCCACTTCTGTTCCTTGTAGCGGCGAGCATTGCTCGCCATTTTTCACAATACAACGACAGTCCAATTTATCACTACCACTTGTAGATAACTTTATTTTCCATTTAAGGGCTAGTCGCATTTTTCAACTAACTTTGCCTCATTTTTTAAGCAGGTGCCCAAATGTGGAGCTTTTTACCTTTGAGCATAAACCGGATTGATAGGATTATTCAATTCACCATTTTACAAAGAGCCATAAAAAAGAGCTGTGGTAATTTCCACAGCCCTTTTTCTGTTAATTATTTTAAATTTATTAAGCAATAACTTTATTATAATTAATCAATTAAAGTTAAGCTAAGATTATTGAATGTTACATCAGCTGCTCTTGAAACAAATACACCTACATAATCATAATCAGCACTAACTGTTGTTAAATCACATAAATCATCATTAAATGTATATGCATCTTCGTCGCCATACTGAACTGTAACTACACCGTCAATTCTTGAAATCTTTAATTCGATCTCAGTTCCTTCAGGGAACAAAGCAGCAGTTTCATCTGTAGTTAAAGTTTCTTTTACTGTCTGCTCTAATGAACCATCAGTTAATCTTCTAAATACAGATACCTTGTTCTTACCACTATTCTGTGCAGTATTACCTACAGCAAAATAAGGTGCCTTTGTTTTATATTCATAGTCTGAGAACATGTTATCTCTTAACATAAGACCGAAAGCCGTCTGATTAACAGAAGCATCATAACTGTTAATATGAGCAGTTGCAGTAAATTCAAAGTCCTGATCAGCATCTATTTCCTGGAAATACATTACAAGACCATCTTCAGCTGAAGCAATCTTACCTTTATTATTGCTTGCTACAAGGCGAACACTGTTTTCACCCTGTTCTACTATATCATGATTTGGATGGCTGTCTTCAGTAAATGATCCAACACTTGAGCCAAATACTGAACCTGCCCATGGATCAGAAACTTTCCATATTGAGCTTGGAACATATATAGACTCGTCAAATTCCTGCCAGTTTGTATTGTAGCACTCATCCTGACTAAATACAGGTTCTGTAATATCATCAGCTACATATGCAGATAATGTGTTGTCAGATGCCTTAATATCTCTTGCCATCATATAAGCTACCATTGAAGCTCCATAAGCATTTAAATGAGTAGTATCAACACTTAAATCCTGTAAAGCTGCATGTAATGCAAGGTAACCTGTTGGTTCTGTTGTTGCAGTAGGACCTGTACCCGCACCTATTTCTTCATATAAAGCCATAGTACTTGCTAAATTATCAATAAGAGTAATATTTAACTCTTCAGCTAATTCTCTTATACACTCACCATAATCACCGGCATCAGTTACATGCTTGTCATTATCACTTAATTCACCTGAAGAATTAGCTCTTATAATAGGTGTGCAGAGAATAGGTGTAGCACCTGCATCCTCAGCTACCTTAATATAATTTTCATATAAAGAATTCTTGAATGAACCCTCTGTATTTATATCACCGGTAGGGTCAGTATATCTGTACTGATCAGTTTTTTCATCATTGTGACCCCATGCAATAATTAAGTAGTCACCTTCAGAAATATTATTTAAAAGATATGCATAATTTGTAACTGCATCAGCATCAGTAATACCGTTTTCATTTATACCTGTTGCAAAACTCTTTGAACTTCTTCCTGATAATGCAAGATTTACAACAGTAACATTATCATTGAAATAGTCTTCAAGCTTATCGCCAAAACCTACTCTCTTGTACCAGTAATATGTATCTGAATCCTCGCCATAGTGACAAGCTGTAGAGTCACCAACTACATATACAGTCACTGCACCTGCAGATTCCCCT
>CAZGIC010000150.1:0-4348 GCA_964526435.1 uncultured Lachnospiraceae bacterium
GCCCATGCAAGCTTTTCCTGATACTCATCACTCATAAGCTTGTCGTGTTCAACACTGTTGCTTAAAAAGCCGCACTCCACAATTACACTTGGTATTTCAATTTGTTTTAATACATAATAATTTTCATTAGCCTTTGCCACTCTGTCGTTGTCAATATCCACAACTTCTTTAAGTCTTGACTGAATTAAAGAAGCAAGCCTTTTCCCTTCCTCAGAGCCTTTGTAGTAAAACACCTGAGCCCCTTTTACACTTCCTTGAGGAAAAGAATTCTGATGAATACTTACAAACAGGTCCGCCTTGCTGTTATTGGCAATTTCAACACGGCTTTTCAAATCTCCCCTCTTGTTTTCCGAAAGGGAGGAATCCTCAACCCTTGTAGTCCTTACAACGGCACCCCCCTGTTCCAGAAAGCCGCATAGCTTGCTTGCTATTGCAAGATTAATAGTCTTTTCGGTAACTCCATCGGAAGCAACTTTCCCGGGGTCAAAGCCCCCATGCCCTGCATCAATTACTATGCACTTTTTTTCAACAGGCATAGCTGAAACAGTAATATTCTCATCATAATATGTTTTAGCCACACCTGTAAATATTACACATATGTATAATGCAGTAAGAAGCTTGTTACGCGAAATCTTCATATGAACACCCCAAAAGCTGTTACTACATTATACTATGCTCTTTTTCTTTTTATTACCTTTCCCTTGAAATATATATTACCACACATTTCAAAATAAAGAATTAAGGCAGTATTAGGATATTATTAAAATTACGCCAATTCAATATATAATCTCAAAAATAAAAAGCCTTATGCCATAAAACATAAAGCTTTTTATAAATATCGGTATAAATTTTTACAGCCTATTCTCCGTATATTTCTCTGACTTCCGCCAAAGCCTTATGAGTACCTATATCATAGCACTCACCATTCATAACATAACCGTAAACAGGCTTTTTCTTATGCAGCCACTGAAGGAAATATCCGGGTGCATCAGGGCTGTTGCCCTCATCAAGATATTCCTTAAACATTTTTACAGTTTCTTTAGTATACATATATGTTGCAAAAGCTGCTTTATTACTCTTAGGATTTTCAGGCTTTTCTTCAAGATCAATAACTCTGTCGTTTTCATCCATAAGCACAACACCAAGCTGCTTTATCATTTCCATATCGTCAAACTGCTTTACACACACACTGTCGCCGTCCTTAGTCTTATAAAAATCATAATATTCCTTAAGACTGTATGTAAACAAATTATCTCCGGCAATTATGACAACGTCATCATCAATGTTTCCCTGCTCTATAGTGTACTGAATATCTCCTATAGCCCCCCGCTTAGTTTCATCGGAATCAGTTCCGTCATCAATAACTGTAATCGGCTTTGGATTTGTTTTGTTTGATGCCCATTCTTCAAAATTCTTTGCAAACTTGTGATTACTTATTACAAAAATAGAATCTACAGCATCAAGAGTATTGATTTCATCTACAATGTAATCAATAATAGCCTTTCCTCCTACTTTTAACAAAGGCTTAGGCGTATTTTTTGTAAGGGGATACAGTCTTGTCGCATATCCTGCAACCAAAATAATTGCTTTCACTTTAATAATTCCTCCCTAATTATTATTTGTGCATAATGCACACTTATGTATATAATACAACATATTCTTTCACTTTTCAACATTTATTTAAAATAAATTATCACAAATATTTTTTAAGCATCCCTTTATATTATATACAAATTCCCTGCCTTTAAGATACTCAAGGCAGCCGCTGTCTATATTGAATTTAAGTCTGTAACCATGAAGGAACTGTCTGTCAAGTTTAAAATTATCATAAAAATATTTGTTTACATTGCTGTCCCCATATTTTCTGTCGCCTATTACAGGATGTCCTATATACTCCATACACGCTCTTATCTGGTGACTTTTGCCCGTTTCAAGTTTAACCTCAAGGAGAGTATACTTACCGTTTGAGCTAATAGGTTTGTATTTTGTGCATATATAATCCCCTTCAGTATTTTTATCGCTTATTAAAGCAATATTCCCCTCATTTTTTATATGGTATCCTTCAACTTTTCCTTCTTTATCAACAACACCTTTTACAACAGTCAGGTAATACTTATCTATAAGCCTTTCTCTGAATCCTCTGTTAAGTTCCCTGACGGAAGCAAGATTTTTCCCCATAGTCACTATTCCGCTTGTATTAAGGTCCAGCCTGTTGCATATGGAAGGCACAAATCCATTTGAATTTTCCGGTCTATATTCCCCATTTTCATACAGATACCACAGAAGCTGGTCATTTAACGTGTTATTGCTGTGTTCTTTATCAGGATGAACAATAAGTCCTTCAGGTTTACCGCATAAAATTATATTTTCATCTTCATAAACTATTTCAAAATCTCTTCCGGCCTTTTTAACTTCTGCCTTTTTAGTAAATTTTTCAACAGTTTCATCGGCAAGATAAAGAACGAGCAAATCCCCTTCATTTAATATTTCGTTTCCATCTGCCCGTTTACAATTGAGCTTTATATTTTTCTTCCTAAGCATTTTATAGACAAAGGACTTTGGTGCAAGCTTCATATATTTAAACAGAAATTTATCAAGCCTTTGTCCTTTTTCACTATCTTTTATTTTTATTTCACGCATATTACTCTTCCAGCTCCGGAAGCACAATAGGCTCTATTTCTTCTGCTTCTTCAGGCATTTCTGCATTTTCAACAGAATATGTAACAGCTTTCAGTCCATAATGCTCCCTTACTTTATTTTCAATTTCAAGACAAATATCTGGATTTTCTTCAAGGAATTTCTTGGCATTTTCTCTTCCCTGCCCTATTCTCTTTTCATTATAGCTGTACCATGCACCGCCCTTTTGTATAACATCTATACCTGCGGCAAGGTCAAGAACATCACCTGTATGGCTTATTCCCGTACCATACATTATATCAAATTCAGCAGACTTAAATGGAGGTGCCACTTTATTTTTAACAACTTTTGCCCTTGTTCTGTTTCCTATAAGGTCACTTCCGTTCTTTATTGTGTCAATTTTTCTTATATCAATTCTCACAGAAGCACCATATTTTAAAGCCGCTCCTCCCGTTGTTGTTTCAGGATTTCCAAATGTTACACCAATTTTTGAACGGAGCTGATTTATAAATATAACAATACAATTACTCTTGCTTATAACAGAGGCAAGCTTTCTTATTGCCTGTGACATAAGTCTTGCCTGTCCTCCCATTGTAGCATCGCCCATTTCCCCCTCTATTTCACTCTTTGGAACAAGAGCGGCAACGGAATCCACAATTACAATATCAATAGCCCCTGAACGGACCATCGTTTCAGTAATTTCGAGAGCCTGTTCTCCGGAATCAGGCTGTGAAACATATAAATCGTCAATATTTACTCCAAGCTGTTTTGCATATACAGGATCAAGAGCATGTTCAGCATCAACATAGGCTGCAACACCGCCCATTTTCTGTACCTGTGATACTATATGCAGAGCAAGTGTTGTCTTACCACTGCTTTCCGGTCCGAATATTTCTGTAATTCTTCCTTTAGGTATTCCTCCTATACCCAGAGCAAGATCAAGGGAAAGAGCTCCTGTAGGCACAGCTTCAACAGAGAGATTTACCATATTATCTCCCAGTTTCATTATTGAGCCCTCACCAAAATTTTTTTCAATTTGCTTTAAGGCAAGTTTTAAAGCCTCTTCCTTACCTTCTGTTTCTGTATTATAATCCAGAATCTTACTTTTCTTTGCCATTTTGATCCTCCATACTTTTTAATTCATATTTCAAAAGTTCAATAACAGCAGCAGCTGATGCTGTTCTTATCATATTTCTTGAGCCTTTATTCAAAAGTTTCTTAACCACTGTTCTGCCGTTTATTGCAACACCTATATATACAAGTCCCACAGGTTTTTCATCAGTCCCTCCGCCGGGGCCTGCAATACCTGTAGTTGAAAGACCTATATTTGTTCCGCTTACTTTTGCCACCCCAAGACACATTTCCTCTGCAGTCTGAGGACTTACAGCACCATATTTTTCAAGGGTCTCATTTCTGACTCCCAGCAGCCTGTGCTTGCTTTCATTTGTATAAGTTATCATACCGTTTACAAATGCCTGTGATGCTCCCGGATAATTTATAAGTCTTGCAGCAACCATTCCGCCTGTACAGCTTTCGGCTGTTGCAATAGTCATTCCTCTCTTTATAACTTCTTCCATTACACTGTATTCAAGAGAACTGCTCCCATTCTCACCTATACATTCATTATCCTCAGACACAAATTCAGTCCCCATATATATCTCTCCTTTGTATATCAGTATACTAAAATCAGGATTAAAAATCAACTCTTTTT
>CAZGIC010000151.1:0-4280 GCA_964526435.1 uncultured Lachnospiraceae bacterium
TGCCTGACAATACTATTATACTATATTATAAAAGAGTATGCAACGAATTGTTAATAAATTTTAAAATGTCAAGAAAAAATACTTGACATTTGTTCCGGGGTGTGGTATCATAACTGAGGTGTAAGGGAAAAATACTTTACACAGTCAGGCACTTGAACTGAGAGGTGCAATATGGATAAGATTTATTATATTACTCTTTTGCTGGATTTCTACGGAGAACTGCTTACTGAAAAGCAAAGGTCGGTTATGTCAAGCTACTATTTTGATGATTACTCATTAAATGAAATAGCGGAAGAGCATTCTATAACACGACAGGCTGTTCAGGATATGATAAAGAGAACCGAAAAGCTTCTTAAACAGTATGAAGAGAAGCTTATGCTTGTGGATAAACACATTGAAAGAAGAAAAAAAATTGAAAGTATAACAAAAGAACTTGACAGATTGATTGAAAAGGGTAATAGTGAATTGCTTAATGTAAGGAGTCTGGTTGACCATATTCCGGATTAGGAGGCTTATATGGCTTTTGAAAGTTTATCAGGCAAGCTTCAGCAGGTTTTCTCAAACCTTAAGGGAAAGGGAAAGCTTACAGAAAAAGATGTTAAGGCGGCAATGCGTGAGGTAAAGCTGGCTCTGCTTGAAGCTGATGTGAATTTTAAAATAGTTAAGGATTTTATAAACAAAGTAAGTGAAAAAGCCGTAGGTGAAGAAGTGCTTACGGGACTTAATCCCGCTCAGCAGGTAATTAAGTTTGTAAATGAAGGTCTTGTGGAGCTTATGGGAAGCTCTCAGTCAAAGCTTACTTTCAGTCCCAAATCCCCTACTGTTTATATGATGGTCGGTTTGCAGGGTGCAGGTAAAACCACAACTGTAGGAAAGCTTGCAGGTCAGCTGAGAAAACAGGGGAAAAAACCTCTTCTGGCTGCCTGTGATGTGTACAGACCGGCTGCTATAAAACAGCTTCAGGTAGTTGGTTCTACTTACAACATTCCCGTGTATGAAATGGGGCAGGGAAACCCTGTTGAAATTTCAAAAAAAGCTGTTGAATATGCTAAAAGCAATGGATTTGACATTGTTATTATAGATACTGCAGGACGTCTTCATATTGATGAGGAGCTTATGGAAGAGCTTGTAAACATCAAAAATGAAGTAAGACCTCAGGAAATACTTCTTGTAATCGACGCTATGACAGGTCAGGACGCTGTAAATGTTGCTGAAACATTTAATGACAGACTGGGTGTTGACGGTATTATAATAACCAAAATGGACGGCGATACAAGAGGCGGTGCTGCCCTCTCTGTAAGAGCAGTAACAGGTAAACCTATTAAATACGTTGGTATGGGCGAAAAAATGGAAGATTTGGAACCATTTTACCCTGACAGAATGGCATCACGTATTTTGGGTATGGGTGATGTGTTAAGCCTTATTGAAAAGGCTCAGCAGGCCTATGACGAGGACCAGGCTAAAGAGCTTGAAAAGAAACTGAGGACTATGGATTTTAATCTTGAAGATTTCTTTAATCAGCTCCAGCAGATAAAGAAAATGGGTCCCATAAAAGATTTAATGAAAATGATGCCCGGTATTGGCGGTAAAATCAATATTGATGATCTGGATATTGATGAAAATGCCACTAAGCACATTGAGGCTATCATACAGTCAATGACTAAGAAAGAAAGACAAAATCCTGATATATTAAACAGTTCCCGTAAAAGGAGAATTGCAAAAGGCTCAGGCACATCTATTCAGGAGATCAACAAGCTTTTAAAGCAGTTTGAGGAAATGAAAAAGATGATGAAAATGATGAATGGTATGGCTAAGGGCAAAAAGGGTTTTGGTGGCTTCGGAGGTCTTGGCGGTGGAAGATTTAAACTTCCGTTTTAAGAGCTTATTACTTTTAATAAGATAAATATAAAAATAACAAGGAGGTGAATGTAAAGTGGTAAAAATCAGATTAACAAGATTAGGTGCTAAGAAAAATCCTTTCTATAGAATAATTGTTGCTGATTCAAGAAATGCCAGAGGCGGTAAGGCTATCGCTCAGTTAGGTTACTACGATCCATGTAAGGATCCTATTGATTTAAAGGTTAATGTTGAAGAGGCTAAGAAGTGGTTAAGCAATGGTGCTCAGCCAACTGATACTGCTAGAGCTTTATTAAAGAAGGCTGGAGTTATTGAAGCATAATCAGGGGGTAACTACCATGAAGGAATTACTTGAAATTCTTGCTAAACATCTTGTGGATAATCCTGATGCTGTTGTTGTAAATGAAAGAATGGACGATGACGCTCTTATTCTTGAACTTACTGTTGCACAAGAGGATATTGGTAAAGTGATTGGAAAGCAAGGCAGAATAGCTAAGGCTATAAGAACATTTATTAAGTCTGCTGCCGGTCGTGAAGATAAAAAGGTAGTAGTTAAAATCATGTAAGGTGAATTAAATAATTTGCTGATGAATTGATTTCTGAGGTGTTGTACATTTTGGTGTACAGCACCTTTTTTTTGTTTTGAATTTTTATATAAAGCCTTATATTGCAATTTCTAAAAGCAGTGTTGAGTTTAGTGAAAATTTTGAATAATATAATGAAATGTAAAAAATTATTAAGAAAGAAGGATTTTAATATGAAAGATTTACATTTGGTTATGGAGGAGCTGATTAAGGTTGTTTATGATATTGATACATTTGAATATGTTTTAAACAGCATGGAATTAGCTTATGAAGCCAGCATTGAAAAGGAAGGCAATTATATAATAAATTCTGCGAGAATTTATTTAAAAGATATTAAGGGGAGAATAAATATTATAGCAAATGAACTTGATAAAAATATGTAATAATGAGAACAGACAGCAGTAAGAGGCTGTCTGTTTTAATCTTCTTCTATATATTCTGCAATATCTTCAAGTTTGCAGTCAAGTATTTTACAAAGCTGATTTAAAGTAAAGGTATTTATATTGGAATTTTTACGAAGGCGGTCAAGCTGACCGCTGCTGAAGCCATATTCTTTTAAAAGTTTATATTGAGAGATATTCTTTTTTTTCATTGTCTGCCAGAGTTTATCAAAGACTATCATTGCAATACCTCCATAGTATGAGTATTTACAATAATCCTACAATGTTATTCTTTTGTTGACAATTGCCCGTAAATGGGCTATAATTTTTAATATAAAATTAAAAACAAATTAAAGAATGATTAAGGAGGTTATTATGAAAGGAAAGATTATTTTGCTGTGGTGCTTGTTGTGCGTTGTTGGTATTATTGGTTCAACCTGTGGAAGTACAAATAAGCAATCAGAGCAGTATTCAAAGGAAAAAGCATATAAGGAGTGGATAGAGAGAAATTATGGCAATGGCAAAATGGAGTCCATAAATGATGCTATCAGTAATTACAAAAATAAATAAAAACATATTGATTATTAAACAGTATGATTATAACAAAGCGAAAATTTAAATATGTTATAAAGATTATATTTATAAAGTTTAAAAATGATCAGAATAAAATATTTTATAAGGAAAGGCGGATTTATTATGGTTTGGGTAATTTCAATAGTAGGTATAGTTTATTTTTTGGCAACTATCATATGTGCAGGCTTAATGGCGTCTACAGCAAAAATTAAGGGATACGATGAAGAAGAAATGCATTTATGGGCATGGTGTTTCTGGCTTGGCATATTTGGTTATATGTATGTTTTGTCATTGCCGGATAAGATTTTGCAAAGTCAGAATCAGCAGATAATTGAACAAAATCAGAAGATAATAGAACTCTTAAAAAATAATTCAGGTAATCAATCTGTTGCTGATAATGATGAATTACCGGAGTTGTAATAAGGTAAAATTAAAGTTTTATTTTATTAGCAGTGGTTATAAAGAAAGGAAGTAAAACTAAAGTTTTACTTTATTTGCAGTTGTTATAAAGAAAGGGAGTAAAACTAAAGTTTTACTTTATTTGCAGTTGTTATAAAGAAAGGAAATAAAACTAAAGTTTTATTTTATTTGCAGTGGTTATAAAGAAAGGAAATAAAACTAAAGTTTTATTTTATTTGCAGTTGTTATCAAAAAGCGCAATATTTTGCTGACGCAAAAAATCACTCACTTTTTGACAACAACTGCTTCCAAAACAACAAAAAATTGTTGTTTTGGAAAAAATCACTCACTTTTTGACAACAACTGTTTCCAAAACAACAAATTTCATTTGTTGTTTTAGAAAGGAGGATATATGGGAAAATATACTATAACAAAGAAATTTGAAGGAATACTGAGAAATGGGAGTTGTCCTGTTCAGGTTGAAAAT
>CAZGIC010000152.1:0-4277 GCA_964526435.1 uncultured Lachnospiraceae bacterium
AACCCTTACATCTTATCCCTTTTCACATACTTTGTATGGAGAAGCTTATGTGCCCTCGGCTTTCCGGGACTGTCAAAGAACTCGTTATAAATCATTTTTATAACAGGATTTTCGTGAGATTTCCTTACTTTAAGTGACTTATCAGCATTATAAAGTACCTGTGAACGAAGTTTTTTAAGGTCAACATAATTTCTTACACTGTCACTTTGCACAGGCTGACCGCCGCCGTTTATACAACCTCCGGGACATGCCATAATTTCTACAAAGTGATATTTCTTTTCGCCTGATTTTATGCTTTCTATTACTTTTCTGGCATTTGAAAGACCTGAAGCCACAGCAACATTTATTTTTATTCCGCCAATGGAATATGTAGCTTCCTTAATATCTCCCTTGCCTCTCACTTCCTTAAAATCAGTTCTTTTAATATCAGTGTCAAGCATATGTGCCGCAGTTCTGAGAGCTGCCTCCATTACACCGCCTGTAGCGCCAAATATAACTGCTCCGCCGCTTGCAAACTCAAATGGATCATCATAGTCCTCATCTTTTATTTCATTAAACACAATACCTGCACCCTTTATCATCTTTGCAAGCTCTCTTGTGGTTATTGAAACATCTACATCCTGATATCCCATTGAATTCTGCTCCTCACGGGTTATTTCAAACTTCTTTGCAGTACATGGAATAACGCTCACAATAAACAGATTTTCAGGATCAGTTCCTGTTTTCTGACAATAATAACTCTTAAGAAGAGCACCAAACATCTGCTGAGGTGACTTGCATGTTGAAATATTTGGAATAAGTTCAGGATAATTATGTTCTGCAAATTTTACCCAGCCTGGACAGCATGATGTAAACATAGGCAGTTCTCCGGAACCATTTATTCTTTCAATAAGCTCATTTGCCTCTTCCATTATTGTAAGATCAGCCGTAACATTCATATTAAATACTTTGTCAACACCCAGACGTCTTATTGATGCAACCATTTTACCTTCCACATCAACACCCGGAGGCATATTAAAGCATTCGCCAAGTGTAGCTCTTATAGAAGGTGCAGTAAAGAACACTACTTTCTTTTCAGGATTTGAAATAGCTTCCCAAACCGCATCAATATTGCTCTTTTCACTTAATGCACCTACAGGACATGACACTATACACTGACCGCAGCCAACACATGGAACCTCATCAAGACTTTTTTCAAAAGCACAGCCCACATGCACATTGTACCCTCTTTTAATAGGTCCTATTACAGCAACAGACTGTATATTTTTACATGCGGCAACACAACGCATGCATTGTATACATTTGCTGTTATCCCTTACAACATATGGTGATAAATCATCAATAGGATAGAGAACATCGTCACCCTTAAATCTGTCCTCGTCAACACCATAGTCAAAGGAAAGCTTCTGAAGTTCACAGTGATTACCTCTTACACATGAAAGACATTTTTTATGATGACTTGACAGTATAAGCTCAATTGTAGTCTTTCTTGATGCTCTTACCTTTGGAGTATTTGTAAGAACCTCCATACCCTCTTCAACAGGATACACACATGAGGCAACAAGTCCCTTCCTTCCCTTTATTTCAACAACGCACACTCTGCACGCACCTATACAATTTACATCTTTTAAATAACATAGAGATGGTATTTCAATATCCACGGCCTTTGCAGCCTGCAAAATAGTGTAATCAGCAGGCACAGTTACAGGTATATTATTTATTTTTAAATTAACAGTATCCATAAAAGCACCTCCTTATTTTGTTACGATAGCATTAAACTTACAGTTTTTAACACAAAGACCACACTTTATACATACATTTTTATCTATAATGTGAGGTTTCTTAACTTCGCCCGAAATAGCATTAACAGGGCAGTTTCTTGCACACTTGGTACAGCCCTTACAAAGCTGAGGCTTAATCTCGTAATAAAGAAGTGATTTACATACTCCTGCAGGACATGTCTTATCCACAATATGAGCAAGATATTCATCTCTGAAATACTTTATTGTAGAAAGTACAGGGTTTGAAGCTGACTGTCCAAGAGCACAAAGTGATGAAGTTTTCATATGCATAGAAAGCTCTTCAATTTTGTCAAGATCCTCAAGTTCGCCCTTGCCGGAAGTAATTTTTTCAAGGAACTGCATAAGCCTTCTTGTACCTATACGGCAAGGTGTACATTTACCGCAGGATTCATCAACTGTAAACTCAAGATAAAACTTTGATATATCAACCATACATGTATCTTCATCAAGTATTATAAGTCCGCCTGAACCCATCATGGAACCTAATGCAGTAAGGCTGTCATAATCAATAGGTGTGTCAATATGACAGGCAGGAATACATCCGCCGGAAGGTCCGCCTGTCTGTGCAGCCTTAAACTTTTTGCCGTTAGGTATACCTCCGCCTATTTCCTCAACAATTTCTCTCAATGTAGTACCCATAGGTATTTCAACAAGACCTACATTTGTTATTTTACCGCCCAGTGCAAACACCTTTGTACCCTTTGAAGTCTTTGTACCAATACTGCTGAACCACTTGGCACCATTTAATATTATCTGTGCAATATTTGCATATGTTTCAACATTGTTAAGTACAGTAGGCTTACCGAACAATCCCTTTACAGCAGGGAAAGGCGGACGAGGTCTTGGCTCTCCTCTGTGACCTTCAATAGAAGTCATAAGTGCAGTTTCCTCACCGCACACAAAAGCACCTGCACCAAGCCTTATTTCTATATCAAATGAAAAATCCGTTCCGAATATGTTATCTCCAAGCAGACCATATTCCCTTGCCTGTTCAACTGCAATTTTAAGCCTCTCAACAGCAATAGGATATTCCGCTCTTACATACACATAGCCCTTTTGTGCTCCTATAGTGTAACCTGCTATAGCCATAGCCTCAATTACACAGTGAGGATCTCCTTCAAGTATTGATCTGTCCATAAATGCACCGGGATCTCCTTCATCAGCATTACAACAGACATATTTGATTTCATTTTCAGCCTCTTTTGCAAATGCCCATTTTCTTCCTGTAGGGAAACCGCCGCCTCCCCTTCCTCTTAAACCGGATTCAAGAAGTTCATTTATGACATCGTCACCGCTCATTGATGTAATAACCTTTGCAAGTGCCTGATATCCGTCAAGAGCTATGTATTCCTCTATCTGCTCAGGATCTATAACACCACAGTTTCTGAGAGCAACTCTCATCTGTTTTTTATAAAACTGAGTTTCATTTAATGATATAATGCTTCCGTCTGAATGTACAGTTTCATCGTACAAAAGTTCCTTAACAATATTTCCCTTTTTAAGATGTTCCTCTGCAATTTTTTCAACGCCTTCAGGAGTTACTTTGCTGTAAAAGCATCCTTCAGGATATACTATCATAATAGGACCCAAAGCACAAAGTCCGAAACAGCCTGTTTTAACAACAAGAATTTCCTTTTCAATTCCGTTTTTAACCAATGCTTCTTCAAGAGCGTCAATAACCTTTTTTGATCCTGATGAAGTACAGCCGGTACCTCCGCATATAAGAACCTGTTTTCTGTATCCCGTCTTTTTAGCAAGCTCCTCTCCCTGCTCCATTATGACCTTACGCACCATAACAAGATCTCTTTTTGCATCTCTTATTTTATTTAATTCTTCAATTGTTATCACTGGTCGTCACCTGCCTTTTTTGACTTTTTCTTGTATCTGTCAATTATTTCGTCAACCTGGTCAACTGTCATTTTACCGTATACATCATCGTTTATCATCATAACCGGTGCAAGACCGCAGGCACCGATACATCTTGTAGAATCCAGTGAAAACTGTCTGTTTTTAGTACACTCACCACTTTTGATCCCAAGCTTTTTTTCCACTGCCTCAAGTATTTTGTCAGCCCCCTTAACATAACAGGCAGTGCCAAGACAGACACTTATTCTGTTCTCACCTTTTGGTGAAAGTGAAAACTGAGAATAAAATGTAGCGACACCATACACTTCAGACAAAGGCACATTAAGTCCTTCAGCTATCATACTTTGAACTTCAATAGGTAAATATCCGTATATTTCCTGTGCGTCCTGAAGTACAGGCATCAGCCCTCCCGGTTGTTTTCTGTGCTTTTCAATAACATCCATAAGCTGATGCTCCTGATCAGCAGTTCCTCTGAAAGAATGAGTTGATTTACTATCCATAAAAGACCTCCTTATAATGTAATAACAAAATATTTGCTTACATTGTACTGTTTATAATATGACTTATGAGCAGCAAAATGAAAGCTCGTTTTCAATTTTGCACGAAAAG
>CAZGIC010000153.1:0-4230 GCA_964526435.1 uncultured Lachnospiraceae bacterium
ATAAATCCGGATAAAAATCCTCCAACCATAGCGTCACCTGCCCCCACTGTATTCACAGCATTTATTTTCACAGCTTCCAAAGCATAAGTTTCATTCTCATTTACAAACAAAGCCCCCATTTCACCCATAGACACAATTACATTTTCCGCCCCCATTTCACAAAGCTTTCTTCCATATATTTCAGCTTTTTCAAAGGTATCAATACAACAGCCGAATATTTCTCCAAGCTCCTGATTATTAGGTTTTATTAAAAAAGGCTTATGTTTAAGCGTATTTAAAAGCAGTTCTCCTGTAGTATCCACAACAAATCTTCCCCTGAGCCTTTCCATTATATAACTGTATACATTTCCGTCAAGTCCCCTGCAAACTGACCCTGACAGAACAATATAATCTTCATCATTGCTTTTTACCTGATCACAAAGCTTATCAACCAGTCTGTAATCTCCTTTACATCCGCTGCCGTTAAAAGCAGTTTCCCTGCTTCCCCCTATTTTTACATTAATTCTGGAACAGCCCTCTGCTTCTGCAATTATTTTATCTATACCTATTTTTTCAATTTCCCCTTTAATATTGTCCCCTACAATACCTGCCGTAAGGGTACATATTACACTCTCACATCCCAGTGCCTTTAAAACCACAGACACATTTATACCCTTTCCTCCAACCTTTAAAACCTCGCTTTTACTTCTGTTTATTTCTCCAATCTCTGGATTTTCAACATCCATAATATAATCCATACTCGGATTTAATGTAAAAGTATATATCACAAAACCACACCTCTCAAACAAATATTTTCACTTTATAAAAACCGTATTAAGAAAAAAGAGAGCTTGCAAAAAGCAAACTCTCTCAAAACATTAATTAAACTAATTCAATAATAACTTCCATTGCACCGTCGCCGCGTCTCTGACCGATCTTAACGATTCTAGTATAACCGCCATTTCTGTCAGCATACTTTGGAGCAATTTCATCAAATAACTTATTAGCCATATTTACATTAACTGTATTAGCTCTCTTCTTTCTGCCATCTGCAGGAACCTCAACTACAGGATAAAGAACAGATAAAATCTTTCTTCTTGCATTTAATCTGCTAGGCATATCCTTCTTGATAGTCTTTTCAACAGATTCGCCGCCCTTTTTAGAAGTTACAGTAACTTCCTCAAAGTTATCCTTTTCCTTAACAGCAACAGTAATTAACTTTTCGGCAATCTTTCTGATTTCCTTAGCCTTAGACTCAGTAGTCTTGATCTTGCCGTGGTATAATAAATTAGTAACCTGATTACGTAACAAAGCCTTTCTCTGGCTAGATGTACGGCCAAGCTTTCTATATGCAGCCATTGCTAATCCTCCTTTAAATTTTGCGGAAATGAAACACTGTAACCAAATTTCTTCAAAACTTCAGTTACTGACCTCATTCCTAGTCTTCGTTGGGACTTAAGCTTAAACCAAGCTCATTCAACTTGTTAAGTACTTCTTCTAAAGACTTACGTCCAAGATTACGTACTTTCATCATATCATCTTCAGTCTTTCTTGTTAAATCTTCAACAGTATGGATACCTGCTCTCTTAAGACAATTGTATGAACGAACTGTAAGATCCAGTTCTTCAATAGTCTGCTCAAGAACCTTTTCCTTTGTTCCAACTTCTTTTTCAACAAGAATTTCTGCATTCTTAGCACTATCAGACAAATCAACAAACAAGCTAAGATGTTCATTTAATATCTTAGCACCTAAGCTTACAGCATCATCCGGTGCAATAGTTCCGTCAGTCCATACTTCAAAAGTAAGCTTATCATAGTCTGTGATCTGACCTACTCTTGTATCCTCAACCTTAAAGTTTACTCTTCTCACAGGAGTATAAAGTGAGTCTACAGGTATCATTCTAAGGGGTTGGTCAGCCCTCTTGTTTTTAGCAGCTTCAACATAGCCGCGACCCTTTGTAATTGTAATCTCCATAAAGAGCTTACTTTCAGCACCGCCGCTTAACGTAGCAATGTGTAAATCAGGGTTAAGAATTTCAATATCTGAGTCTACTCTAATATCACCGGCCTTAACCTCACAGTCACCTGATGCATCAATATAAGCAATCTTTGGTTCATTATCTTCACTATTAACCTTAATAGCAAGATTTTTGAGATTTAATATAATTTCAGTTACATCTTCTTTAACACCGGGAATCGGACTAAACTCATGAAGAACACCGTCAATCTTTACATTGCTTACAGCAGCTCCAGGTAAAGATGAAAGCAAAATTCTTCTCAAAGAGTTGCCAAGAGTTGTCCCGTAACCTCTTTCAAGAGGCTCAACAACAAAGCAACCGTAATTTTCATTCTTTTCAGTAATTTCAATACGAGGTTTTTCAAATTCAAACACTCAGCCCAACCTCCTTAATAGTTATCTATATAATTTACCATAAAGTCTATAAAACAAATACAAAAGCAATATAGGAAAAATCTTATTACTTAGAATACAACTCGACAATAAGAGTCTCGTTTACAGGTAAATCTAACTGTTCTCTCTTAGGCAGAGCATTGATGCTGCCCTTAAGATTATCATGATCAGCAGATAACCATTCAGGAACGATACGAGAAGAAGTTACATCAAGTACGTCTTTAAATCTCTGTAAATCCTTCTTACTTTCTTTAACTTCGATAACATCGCCAACCTTTAAAGTAATAGATGGAATGTTAGTTTTCTTGCCGTTTACAGTTACAAGATTGTGTCTTACGATCTGTCTTGCTTCCTTTCTTGTACGGCCGTAACCTAATCTGTATACAACATTATCAAGTCTTAATTCAAGAAGCATAAGTAAGTTTTCACCAGTAATACCAGCCATCTTGTCAGCCTTTTCATATAAGTTTCTGAACTGCTTTTCAAGAACGCCGTATATAAACTTAACCTTCTGCTTTTCCTTTAACTGAACACCATATTCACTTAACTTGCGCATATTTCTCTTACGCTTGCCCATTTTCTTAGTTGAACCAAGAACACTAGGCTCAATGCCTAAATATCTGCATCTTTTAATTATAGGACCGATTTCTCTAGCCATTAAATAGTACCTCCTATATAATCAATAAACGGAAATTAAACTCTTCTTCTCTTAGGTGGTCTGCAGCCATTGTGTGGAACAGGAGTTACATCCTTTATCATAGTAACATCAAGACCTGCAGCCTGTAAAGCTCTGATAGCAGCTTCTCTTCCGCTTCCCGGACCCTTAACAAATACTTCAACAGTCTTTAAACCATATTCCTTAGCAGCACCTGCAGCCTTTTCAGCAGCCATCTGAGCAGCATAAGGAGTAGACTTCTTGGATCCTCTGAAACCCAGCTCACCGGCACTAGCCCATGACAAAGCACCACCGGCAGCATCTGTAATAGTTACAATTGTATTATTAAAAGTTGACTGTATATGAGCCTGGCCACGTTCAACAACTCTTCTGTCGCGACGTCTACGGCCTGCAGCTTTCTTAACTGTCTTCTTAGCCATTTGATTTTACCTCCTTAAATCAATAACAAAAAATAAATTTATTATTTCTTCTTATTCGCAACAGTTCTTCTTGGACCTTTTCTGGTTCTAGCATTTGTCTTAGTCTTCTGACCTCTGACAGGAAGACCCTTTCTGTGACGAATACCTCTGTAGCATCCGATTTCAACAAGACGCTTAATATTCAACGCGACCTCTCTTCTCAAATCACCTTCAACAGTCTGAGATTCAGCAATAATATCTCTAATTCTTGCTACCTCATCATCTGTAAGATCTCTTACTCTGGTATCAGGATTAACACCGGCTTCAGCTAAAATTCTGTTAGAGCTTGCTCTTCCGATACCGTAAACATAAGTAAGACCAATTTCAACACGCTTTTCTCTAGGTAAATCTACACCAGCGATACGAGCCATAATTGCACCTCTTTCATATAAATAGTATTTTAATATAGTTACTTACATCCGCAGTTTAACTTCAAAGCGGATTTTTTGACAATACAATGATTGTCCGAGGTGAAATTTATCTCAACAAGACAGTGCCGAGGCAGCCGCGTCCCGGCAGCAATATGAGGCCTTCAAGGGGAATTAGCCCTCTTAAACCATAAAAATACAGTTAAAATAAACGTTCACCAAGATAAAAGTATACCACAGATATACCTTAAATTCAATAATTAATTTGTAAATTTTTTGTAAACATTTTTAACATTATTTGTTAAATATTCACAATTTCCCTTTATAACTTTAATTTTC
>CAZGIC010000154.1:0-4163 GCA_964526435.1 uncultured Lachnospiraceae bacterium
ACCTGAAGCATCCTTATCTTCCTCCTCTCAGTAACACATTAACCGCCTGTTCCCATCTCTCCATGCGTTTTTTCCACTCGGTTTCTTCCATGCTGCTTCTATACGTCTCGCACTCTCGTCTCGCAAAGAGCGCCTCCTTTTGATACACCCCCGCTGCAATGCCCGCCATATATGCCGCACCTATAGCGGACAGCTCCTCATCCCTGGATACTAAAACGGTAGTCCTTGCCATATCGCTCAAAAACTGCATCAGGTAGGGATTCTTGCTTGGGCCTCCGTCAGCCTTTATCTCGCTCAAGCGCAGGCCGCTGTCCACAGCCATGGCGTTTAACACGTCCGCGATCTGATAGGCTATACTCTCCACACCGGCGCGGACCAGCTCGTTTTTGCCGGTGGTTCGGCTCATACCGTAAAACATCGCCCTGACATTCTCATTCCAATACGGTGCAGAAAGACCTGAAAAAGCAGGAATTAGAACGGTCTCATCCTCTGGGTTACTCTCTTTTGCGATCTCATCCGTCTCACCGGGGCCCGTGATCAGTCCGAGGTCATTTTGTAGCCAGGTGATAACTGCCCCGGCATAATTAATATTTCCCTCAAAGACGTATTCCGTCACCCCATTTATTCTCCATGCCAGGGATGTGGTCAGTCCATTTAGGCTTTTCATATACTCACGGCCAATATTCATCATAATGGAAGATCCTGTTCCCAGCGTGACCTTCACCTGCCCTTTATCGTGGCAACCCTGACCAAAGAGGGCGGCGTGTGAGTCGCCCATCACCCCGTAGATGGGGATTGGTTTTTTTAGATAACCGGAAAAATCCGTGTAGCCAAAGCAGGCGTTGCTGTCACAGACCTCTGGCAGGCTCTCCATCGGAATCTCAAAGAGACTGCACAGGCGCTTTGACCATGTACCTGTATGAATATCAAACAACTGCGTGCGTGAGGCGTTTGAGGCGTCAGTCTTAAATACTTTCTTATCCGTCAGGCAGTAAATCAGCCAGCTGTCGATCGTCCCCAGGTAGAATTCCCCCTCGGGCTTTACATTTTCGATAAGCCAGCGCATTTTGCCGGCGGGAAAATACGGGGAGAGCACAAGCCCAGTGATCTCATAGATCTCGTCCCGATAGTCCTCGTATCTTCTTACTATATCGCTAGAGCGTGAACACTGCCAGACCACAGCATCCGCCAGCACTGTCCCGTCTTTTTCCCACATAAGGGTTGTCTCGCGCTGATTGCTGATACCAAGAGCCGCTATCTCATCCAAGTTTATACCAGCGGTCTCTATCACATCGCGGACCACCTTAAGAGTGTTTGAATAAATTTCCATGGGATCATGCGAGACATGCCCCAGCTCATTTATCAGCTGTCTGTGCTTTTTATCCGCCCGTTTTATCAGCCGCCCCTCCTGATCAAAAAGGACGGCCTTTGTGCTCTGCGTACTTTGATCAATACTTAAAATATAATTCATAGCGCCTCTTCCACGGATTTTACGATACTCTTATCGTCCAGTCCGTAATAAGCAAACATTTCTTTATTCGTTCCAGAAATCATATGTGCGTCCGGCAGGCTTAATGCTAGCAGACGCTTAGGGCAGTTTGCTGAAAGGGTCTGTGCCACAACGCTTCCAAGCCCTCCCTGTGGCACATGCTCTTCTATACTTACTACCAGCTTTACATCCTTCGCCTTTTTAAGTAAGGTATCGGCATCAAACGGCTTAATGCAGTACATGTCGATAAGCCCGGTAGAGATCCCCTTAGCCTGTAGCACTTCCATGGCCGCCTTGGCATAGGGAACCATCTCGCCGCATGCCACTAAGAGGACATCCGTTCCCTCTCCTATGACCACGGCCTTATCCATTGTAAAGTCCATATCTTCGCCGTACACATCCTCGGTGGCGGATCGGCTCACCCTGATGTATGCAGGCAAATCGTCCTTTAAAAGAGCCTCCATCAGACGCGCTGTCTGGAAGCGGTCACTGGGATTATAAACCCTCATGCCGGTGAGGGCTGACATGGCCGCAAAATCCTGGCAGGAGTGATGTGTCATTCCCAAAGCTCCGTAACTTACGCCGCCGCTGATACCTATCAGCTTTACGTTAGTGCCGGAATACGCCACATCCACCTTGGCCTGCTCATAGCTTCTGGTTGAGACAAAGCTTGCCGGGGATGCCGCGTAAACCTTTTTGCCGCATGCAGCCAGTCCGGCAGAGATTCCCACCAGATTCTGCTCTGCAATCCCCACCTCCACAAACTGCTTCGGATACTTATCTGCAAAAGGCCCCAGTGAGGCAGAGCCTCTTGAGTCAGAACAGACAACCACAATATCCCGATCCGTTTTTGCCTTTTCCATCAAACAGTCGCAGATGACCTGCCGGTTTGTAATCTTATTCATACCAGCACCTCCTCAATCTCCTTTAGGGCTTTCTCATACTGCTCCTTAGTCATCACGCCGTGGTGCCACTTCTTTTCATTTTCCATAAAGGAAACGCCCTTACCCTTTACCGTATGTGCGATAATGACGGTGGGTTTTCCTTCACAGGTCTTAGCCTCTCTGTAAGCCGCCGAAAGCTTGGCGCAGTTGTTTCCGTCTTCCACCTCTAAAACATTCCAGCCAAAGGCAAAAAACTTCTCTGCCATGGACGCGGTGGACATGACCTCGTCCGTCGTACCGCTTATCTGGAGGCGGTTTAAATCCACGGTGGCGCAGAGATTGTCAAGCCCGTACTGGCTGGCAGCCATCATGGCCTCATAGTTGGAGCCCTCGGCCATCTCGCCGTCACCAAGCACCACGTAGGTGCGATAGTCTCTTTCGTCCATCTTGGCAGCCAGCGCCATGCCGACACCGATGGCAAGGCCGTGTCCTAGAGAGCCCGAATTTATCTCTATCCCATTTATCTCCGTGTTTGGATGGCCGATGAATTTTGACTGATACTTAGAAAAGGTGTCGATGGCCTCCTGCTTATCAAAGAAGCCCTTCTCCCCCAGAACCATAAACAGAGCGTCTGCGCAGTGTCCCTTGCTCAATAGAAAGCGGTCCCGGTTCGGGGCAGTGAAATTGTCCGGCCCAACATTCATAATATCAAAATACAGTACCGTAAGGATATCGATCACGCTTAGATCCCCGCCCACATGACCGGCGCCGGATTTATAGATCATCTCGATGATATCCCGCCTTAGCTCATAGCTTTTTCTTGTCAAATCATCCATTCTCACTCACCTCGAATATAGGCTTTTACCTCTTCTTCGTTGTCATCGTATAGATCCGGCTTAATGCCGATGTATTTGCATGCCTCATAAAGCACCGGGACGATGTCCTTGTGGATTCCCACGCAGTGATGGATGTATGGACCCTCCACGATCTTGGCCTCTAAGCGCTTCCAATTTTTTACCTTGACCCACACATAGGTTCCCTTGGTGTAAGGGCCGTCCACACTTTTGGCGTTGCCAAGCAGTAAAGAATACTCTCCGTTGTCTCCGTCAAAGCGGCAAAGGGTCATCTTGCCCGGCTTTGCCAGTGCCTCCACCGCTCCGGGATAGTCAAACGCCAGCGGATAGCCGATGGTGGGCTTACAGGAAGCGCAACTTATGGGCCATGGACCGCAGTGCTGCAAAAGCTCTGCGTTGTCGTTGTCTGGATGACGCACTGTCCAATCGGCAAAAAAGGTTCTCGCCTCGTCCATGCCTGCCGCCTCTGCAAGCACCGCGGTGATCGCACCGTGGATATCGGTCTCGCAGACAACCGGCAGTCCTTCCTCATTTAACAGGCTGTTTGCCGCGCATGGCATTATGCCAATCTCTTTCTGCAGGGCATTCCAGCACTGGATTGCAACAGCATTGCAGCCATACTGCCCTGCCAAATTTTTCATCGCCACCTTAAGAGCCGCCACGTTTATAAGCTCCTCATCTTTTATCGCGATGTTAAAATTTTCGCGGCAGTATGCGATGGTCTTTTCTACATCTCCTCCCTTAGCCTTTACCTTTTTCATCTCAGCCGTCAACTCCGGAATTGGGATCGGTGAGAGCTGGATGTTAAATTTTTCTAAGAGTTCGCCTTCATTACACATGGTGGACCAGAAATCAAAGGGACGCGGTCCGATCTGTAAGATTCGGGTGTGGCGAAAAGCCTTTACCACGTTGCAGACGGCCAGGAAATTTTTAATT
>CAZGIC010000155.1:0-4129 GCA_964526435.1 uncultured Lachnospiraceae bacterium
TATTTAAGTTCTTCATACAATTTCTTTTCAGACATTAAACTCACTCTTTTCTACACCATATAAAAAAGAACAATCTTTCGATTGTCCATTTTTAATAAAATTATTGATCTATCTTGTACATAAATGTTCTTTTGAACGTCATAAAATGTTTACCATCCATTTCTATTAAAGATTTTTTACCGTCTTTAAATTTAATAAGTACAACATATACATCATTTATTGGCTGTTCGTCTTTTATTTCATAACTTTCAACCGTATCGCTATTTAATGATATTGTCTTTATGAATCCTACATTTATAAAAAGCCCAAATGAATCACCAATTTTTTTAGAAATATACTCTCCGTCTATAACAACATTTCTCCCTTTAACCGCCATAATCTAAACCTCCGTTTATATATAATTTTATATCTTATAATAATTATATCGCACCCATTGTATTTGTCAATATTTTCCATTCTGTTTCTGTATTTAAGTTCTTCATACAATTTCTTTTCAGACATTAAACTCACTCTTTTTTATAAAGTTATTAATCTATATTATACATAAATGTTCTTTTGAATACCATATAATGCTTTCCATCCATTTCTATTAAAGATTTTTTACCGTCTTTAAATTTAATAAGTACAACATATACATCATTTATTGGCTGTTCGTCTTTTATTTCATAACTTTCAACTGTCTTGCTGTTTAATGCTATAGACTTAAATATTCCCACCATTAATTCAAGTTCTAAAAAACCTCCTATAGCTACACCTGTATAGTCCCCATTCATAACCATATTTCTTGCCTTAATTTTAGACATAATCATACCTCCGTTTATAAATAATTTAGTATAATTATAACATACACACTTTATTTGTCAATATTTTCCATTCTATTTCTGTATTTAAGTTCTTCATACAATTTCTTTTCAGACATTAAACTCACTCTTTTCTACATCATACAAAAAAGAATCAGCATTTTCATTAACTTTCTCCTGGTCATCAATAATATCCTGATATGTATTATGAATACCTCCAAAACTTGCATTCATCATACCATTTAACATAGTACTGTTCATAGCAACCAATGATGTATTTACATCATCAATAACAGCAGGAAGTCCTTCATAAACAGGTATAATATCATATGCCATAACATCACCTCCAAAAATTTTCAAATAAAAAAGACAGATTTAACTCTGTCTTTTAAAAATTATTTAATATTTACTATTTCATTGTGTAAAACCAATATACAAACTCAAAATTATCATAATCCCCCATAAAACTGACACCTGAATTCGTGTTCTCAAATAGTATGATTTGTTTATCCACATCATAGCTAAACCTACCGGAAACAAAAATATCAAAAATGGCACAGTTGCATAATCTATTACTCTCCATTTCTTTTTAGGTTCACTGTACTCTTTAAAACAAATAAAACACTTTTCACCAGCATAACCGTATGTTATGGAACCACAATGCGGACAAACTATTTGTTTGCGTATATCAAATCCTGCATAATTGTTGTCTTTATATTTCTTTTTATATCTGCAGCTTCTTTTCAAAAAATCATATGTCATATCACTTATTTCAAGTAAAGATTGCCTTCCATCTCTGTATGTTATAAGTACAATATTTGTACCTTCCTCCCGTGCACTCATAGCACCTGCAAGTCCTCCTGCATCTCCTGCCACAGCCTGTCCCACAAGACTTCTTGTCAAAGCTGATGCCTTGCTTATATCAGCAGTACGGCTGATACGCTCATATTTGGCTACAGTGTTATAATTTAATTGCACACAATTAATTTTCATTGATTTTAATTTGATCTGAATTTCAACTTTTCCCCAAAAATTACTAATGGCACACCCCTTAAATTCTCCGTCTATAACTCTATTTCCAAATATACCAAAAAAGTAAGCCATATAAATACCTCCAAAATATGTATTAATTTAATTATACCATACATACTTTATTTGTCAATATTTTCCATTTTATTTCTGTACTTAAGTTCTTCATGCAATTTCTTTTCAGACATTAAACTCACTCTTTTCTACATCACATCAAAATAACTATTTGCCGTACTAAATGACGATACATCATTAACAGCCATAATTTCATACTCCATTTTACAACCTCCTTTCTGAGTAAATAAAAAAGAGCTTTTCAGCTCTTTTTATACCTCAAATGCACCCATCCAAAATCCCAATAATGTAAAAATAGCACATGCTATTGTTATATATATCCTCGACTTCAAATAATATGATCTGTTTACCCACATCCATATCAATCCTGCCGGATAAAAAATCAATAATAACGGTACCCCTATCCAATCTCTTATCCGCCAGTTTTTAGCAGGCATACTATATAACCTTCTGCAAAAAGGACACTTTTCACCCACAGCACCATATGCAACATTTTTGCAATGCGGACATTTAATTTCTTTATGTATATCAAATCCATAATAGTCATTAATATTATCATCAAACTTTATATTATACATACACCCACTTTTTAACGCTTCATATATTCTTTCATCAATATCAATTAATGATTTATTGCCATCTTTAAATATTATAAGCACAATATTTGACCCAAAGGAACCGCTTACTCTTTGGTACCATTCAACAGTATTACTATCCAAAAATACATACTTCTGTGTTCCAAAAAGCGGAGCTGATGGAGGCAGTTTTATAATTATGTAAGCCCTGTTTCTTTTGGCAAATAAACCTTTTCCCTTAAATTTTCCCTCAATAACCTTATTTTTTGAAACAGCCATAGCAATACCTCCCCAAACTATTATATTACAATTATATCACACCCCCATAATATGTCAATGACCAGTCTGCATTACACTTATCGACATATTTCGTTATTAAAATTTTTTCATTTTCAGGCTGCTTTTCCAAATTTCCATTCAGTCACAGCTTTCTTTCTCTCATCAAATTTCTGAACCCTGCTTAACATACTGCTAAATTCTTCACTGCTTACAACTCCATCTTCAAGAGCACTTACCATTTCATTTATTGCACTTGTCTGTTCTTCCTGCCCTGTTCCTGCAATTGCAAATATCTTATTCAGATTTTCAGTAAACTGCACAGCTTCATCATTGCTGAATCCTATACTGCTTAAATTTCCCACCGTTTCAGTCACATCACTTATATCAGTCCTTGACCTCATTGATGCCCCGTAAATTTTATTTCTCAGCTCTGTATCGCTCTGTCCTCCATCATTCATATAGGATATTTCTGTCTGCATATTTAACATATCATCACTGTAATTCAGCACATCTTCAATTGACGGCAGATTTATTAATTTATCAGCCACATCTTTTATTTTATCAAAAAGTCCTTCCGACTTTTTTTCACCTTCTTCTATAAGCGTATTAAACTGATTTTGCTCTGCATTCAGATTTTCATACTGATTTGTAATTTCATCAATATTTACAATTATGTTGTCAAAATTAAAGCTGTTCGATATTTGACTGCTGAAATTCTGCGTTGTATTGTATGTATTACTTATATTATCTGCTATTTTCTGAGTTATGTTATTGATTTCTGTCATTGAAGTATACATATCCCCTAAAATATTGGTAGTATTCTCATTAATTACTGTATTAAACTCCTTATCAAACACATTTTCACCCCCCAAATAAGTGCAAAAACACATAAAAAAAGAACAACCATTTGATTGTTCTTAAAATAAATATTTACAATTCAACATTATACATAAAACTTCTTTTTAATATACTAAAGTATTCTCCATCTACTTCAATCAAAGACTTCTTACCATCTTTAAATTTAATAAGTATAGCATAAATGCCCTGCCCATCTGTTCCTACACCATACATTTGTTCATCAACTAATTCATAGTTCTCCACATTATCCTTATTTAAATATAAGGTCTTAAACAACCCTGTTACAATATAAATTCCTCTATCGGCAAAACAGCCAAGGAGTTTTCCTTTATATTCTCCATCTATAACCATATTTAATCTTTTATTCTTTGCCATAGTATACCTCCAACACATATCTTTTAATATTATTATATCACAGACATAGGTTTTGTCAATATTTTCCAATATCCTTTAAGCCACTTTCTTCATTTCACTTTCAATTACCTGCCATTCTTTACTCAATATAATCTTTAC
>CAZGIC010000156.1:0-4097 GCA_964526435.1 uncultured Lachnospiraceae bacterium
CAAAGGACAAAGCTCTCACACTCCAGTCCATAATCATAGCAATCCACACGCCAAACACACCAATACCCAAATACTTGCCTATAACATAACTGAATATAACTCTGAATACCCACATTGACAAAACCGACGTCATCATACTGAACTTTACATCGCCTGCCGCCCTGAACACACAAGGCAGAGTAAATGCAATAGGCCATATAATTACTGCACATGTACCGTGGAGTATAAGTATATGGGTTGCCGCTTCAGCTGCCAAATCAGACAAATTGTAAGCTTTAAGCACAAGAGGTAAAAGTGCAAATGTAATACCTGCTGCAATAACTGTACCTGCATAAGCAAAAGTAATAAGCTTTTTAGTATAATATCTTACCTGTTCATAATCACCGGCACCTACACATCTTGAAATTACCGTTATCATAGCAAGATTTGTAGCCATACCGACAAGGGTCTGAAAACCTGCCACAGTATTGCTTATTGCATTTGCAGCTATAGCATATGTACCAAATGTTGAAACCAGGCTTAAAACCAGTATTTTACCAAGCTGAAACATACTGTTTTCCATACCGTTAGGTATACCTATATACAGTATTCTCTTTACCATGCTCCATTTTATACTGTACTTAAAAGATTTTTTAATATGGAGAGGCAGATTCTGATTACATGCAAGACATATAATTACAATACCTGCAAACACTCTTGAAACAAGAGTAGGTATGGCAACACCCTCAGTCCCGCACTTAAAGCCATATACCAGTATGGCATTTCCTGCAACATTTATAGCATTCATCATTATTGATATTTTCATTGACACCTTTGAATTACCCATAGAGCGGAATATAGCCGCACCACAGTTATAAAGGGCAAGAAAAGGAATAGAGGCTGCTACAATAAGGATATATGTATTTGCGTGCATTTCAACATCGGCATCGATTTGTCCGAAAACTCCATGCAATATTAAATTTTTGCACATATACACAACAGCCATTATTATAACTGATAAAAGTGTTACAAACCAGACAAGCTGGTTTGAAGCTTCACAGGCATTTTTTTCATCTTTAAGCCCCAGATACTGACCTGCAACAACGGCACCTCCTGTAGCAAGGGCAGAAAACACCTGTATCAAAAGCACAAAACAACTGTCCACAAGGGAAACTCCCGAAACAGCCGCTTCACCTACGGAAGCCACCATTATTGAATCCGCCAGACCTACCAGTATTGACAGCATCTGTTCAATAATAAGGGGAATCAACAGTGTTATTAAGTCTTTCCTCGAAAACAAATAATTACTTGTATCTCTTTTTTCTCTCATATAATCACCCCAAAAGTGTATTATACTCCCTTTATATCTATTTTACAACATATATTTTTATACTTTACATAAAAAACACAGTAAAATTATTCATTTTCAATAGCATAACTTTTTCATATCTTATAAAAATCCATCAATTCCTTAAAACTTTCAAGAGAATTTTCAACAACAGCCTTATCCACACAATAAGCTATTCTGAAATATCCGGGGCAGCCAAAGTTAGACCCGGGCACAACAATAAGCCTGAACTCCTTAGCCTTTGCACAGAACTCCTTGTCATCAGCTATAGGACACTTAGGAAACATATAAAAAGTTCCCTTAGGCTCAACACACTCATAACCCATTTCAGTAAGAGCCTTGTATAATATATTTTTGTTTTCTTCATACACAGATAAATCAGAAGTATTTCCTATTACCTTTTTAATAACTTTCTGCATTAAAGTAGGAGCATTTACAAAGCCAAGTATTCTGTTAGCAACAACCATAGCATCTATAACATCATTAAAATCATCAAGCTCACTTGGCACAACAAGATAACCAATTCTCTCACCGGGAAGAGAAAGACTCTTTGAATAAGAATACCCTACTATAGTATTTCTGTAGTACTTGGTTACATAAGGTATTTCAAGACCGTTAAAAGCAATTTCCCTGTAAGGCTCATCACTGAAGAGATAAATTGAAGTACCAAATTCAGCCTGCTTTCTTTCAAGAATTTCAGCCATTTTTTTAATATCATCTTCTGTATAAACTACACCTGTAGGATTATTTGGCGTATTTATTATTACACACTTTGTTTTAGCTGTAATCTTCCTTTCAAAATCCTCAAAATTAATTGCAAATCTTTCAAGGTCAGCATCAACCATTACCTTTACGCCGTCAAAATTGCTTATATAATTATCATACTCACCAAAATAAGGAGCAATAACAACAACCTCATCTCCGGGATTAATTATAGCCTTTAATGCAACATTAAGTCCTCCTGCCGCACCTACAGTCATAATAATATTACCTATACCAAAATTTGTACCAAAAGTCTTGTTTGTATAATCGGCAACAGCCTGTCTTACATCTTCAAATCCTGCATTGTTGGGGTATCCGTGAAGCTCCATTTCAGGCTCATTTTCAGCTATTTCAATAATAGCCTCCTTAACCGTTTCAGGGGGCACTATTGAAGGATTGCCAAGAGAAAAGTCATATATATTTTCCTTTCCGTACTTAGCCGCCATAATTTTTCCTTCCTCAAACATAGCCCTTATAGCAGAGCCGTTTTTAACAAGTTCTTTCATTTTTTCAGAAATCATTTTACATCCTCCGTTCATTAATTAATTTTATTCTCAATCAAAAGCTTATACAGAGCAGGCTCAATATTATATTCCTTAACGATCCTTTCAAGGTCATCTATAAGCTTTTTATCAGCCTTTCTTCCTGTTTTAACAGATCTTATCATAATATTTTTAGGCGTATGCTCCATATCTATAAACTCCATTACCTGAACTCTGTAGCCCATTATTTCAATAATTCTTGCCCTTATAGAATCAGTAAGGAGAGCTGCAAATCTTTCCTTTATTATACCATGCTCAAGCATAATATTCATACTTTCATTTTTCATCTGATGGAAAAGTTCATGCTGACAGCATGGTACATTCATCATTACCCTGCATCCCCAGCGTATACCGTGATATATGGCATAATCAGTAGCAGTGTCACAGGCATGGAGAGTTATTATCATAGCAATTCTCTCATCTGTATTTTCAATATCAGCAATATCCTGACAATAAAATTTAAGATTTTTAAAGCCGAACTTTTCGCTTAAGCTGTTGCAGTATTCAACAACATCTTTCTTTAAGTCATATCCTCTTATTTCAACATTTTTGTTGTGAATTATGTTAAAATAGTGATACATTGCAAATGTCAGATAACTTTTACCGCAGCCCATATCCACAATTACTGAATTTTCAGGAATTTCCTTTTCAATATCCTTAAGCATTTCAAGAAATTTGTTTATCTGTCTGAATTTTTTCTGCCTGTGCTTAAGAACAATACCATTTTTGTCCATAAGTCCCAGCTGATACATCCAGTCTACATATTCCCCTTCGCCTATTATGTAGTTCTTGACCTTGTTATGCTCCTTAGGTGTCATTCCCGGATTTATATTTTCCTTGACACCTGTCAGTGTAAACTGCCTTTTCTTATTCATAAGTATTGTACAATACTTGTTTGCAGTTATATTGCACTGCTTAAAATTATCCTCCATAGCGTCGGTAATTTCATCAAATATACTTTCAGCCCCAACATTTCTGTGTATAACTTTTTGCTCTATATATTCAGAAATCTGGTACTTAAGCTCTCCCTTTATATTGACAGGCGATATTTTAATTTTAAAAGCCTTATCATCTGTTTTTTTTAAAGGATTGCTTATGCTCACACTTTCTATTGAGTTTTTATCTATAATATTTTCAAGCTGTTTTTTAAGCTCACTTTTATCCAACATATATTATTCCTCACACATTTTAATACAGCCTTTTGCATCAGTATCTATAAGCACAATATCAGTCCCTGCCTTAACAACATTGCACCATTTTATGCAGTATTCCCTCTTTTTGCCGAAAAAAGAAAAAAATCCCTTTATAACAGGCACAATAAGAGCAGACACATTTCCCGATTTGCAGTCAACAATTACATCGGTAATTCTGCCTATCCTGCCCCCATCTCTTACATTTATTACTTCCTTGCCTATTAACCTTGACATACCGCCTTCACTCATATAATCACCCATATTTTATATGTT
>CAZGIC010000157.1:0-4056 GCA_964526435.1 uncultured Lachnospiraceae bacterium
TTAAGATACTTATACACCCTAAGTGTGAGAATTTTATAAAAGAAATAGGTTCCTATTGCTGGGACAAGGATAAGGAAGGGCACAGTATAAACAAGCCTGTAGACGCTGACAATCATTTAATGGATGCTATGCGATATGCCCTTGAAGGATATATAAGGGGCAAGACATTTAGCTTTGAATAATAGAGGTGATAAAGTTGTTTCAATTTCAGTTTCCTGGGTGGCTTACACCCTATATAAACGACATTATAATAAAGGGAAGCAAAGAAAGATTAAGTGATATTGAATTTATAAGAAAAGAGACAGACAGGTTTATTAACAGTCCCCGAAGGCTTGATATGATAAAGGGAACCAATTATTACAAAGGGATACACGACATAATGAGGCACAAGAGAGAGGTAATAGGGGCGGACGGTGAACCGGAAGAAGTAAAAAATCTGCCAAATGACCGCCTTGTAAATAACCTCTATGGCAAGCTTGTAGATCAGAAGGTCAATTATCTTTTGGGCAAGGAGATAATTTTTAATTCGGAAAACAAGGCATATTCGGAAGTACTGAATAAGGATATATTTGACAGCAGGTTTGACAGTCTTATTCAGGAAGTGGGGGCGGATAGTTTAAACTGTGGTATTGGCTGGCTGTACATATACTATGACGAAGAAAACAAGCTCAGATTTAAAAGGCTTAAACCCTGGCAGATAATACCGGGGTGGGCTGATGACGAGCATACAAAGCTTGATTATGTTATAAGAATATATCCTGTGCTTTTGTATGAGGGCAGGAATACCGAAAAAGAAATAATGAAAATTGAAGTATACGACAATAAGGGCATAAGCAAGTTTGTGAAAGATGGAAGCAGTATTCTTCCTGATGGTACAGACTGGCAGGTGCCTTATTTTTATAGGGGAAATGTTCCTGTGGGCTGGAGCAGAATACCTATTGTGCCATTCAGGGCAAACAGAGATGAACAGCCTCTGCTTAAGAGGGTTAAGAGCTTGCAGGACGCTCTTAATCTTATGCTCAGTAATTTTGACAACAGTATGCAGGAAGATGTAAGGAATACAATACTTGTGCTTAAAAATTATGACGGTGAAAATCTGGGAGAGTTCAGAAAAAATCTTGCCACTTACGGAGCTGTAAAGGTGAGGACTGCTGACGGTTCAGAGGGCGGTGTTGAGACACTTACTCTTGATGTAAACTGTGAAAATTACAGCACTATTATTGATCTCCTTAAAAAGGCTGTTATTGAAAATGCTATGGGCTATGATGCCAAAGATGACAGACTGGGAGGAAATGCAAACCAGATGAATATACAGAGTATGTATTCGGATATTGACCTTGATGCAAACAAAATGGAAACAGAATTCAGAAGGGCCATTAATGAAATGCTGTGGTTTGTAAATCTGTATCTTAAACAAGAGGGAAAGGGCAGTTATGAAAATGAAAGGACTGATATTGTTTTTAACAGAGATGTGCTCATAAATGAGGGTGAAGCAATAGAAAATTGCCAAAAGTCTGTTGGAATATTAAGCGATGAAACAATTGTTGCTCAGCATCCCTGGGTTACTGATGTGAAGGCAGAGCTTAAGAGGATTGAGAAAGAACGTGAGTCTGATGCAAATAGCTTTGTTTACAATAAGAGTTTAAATAAGCCGGTAGGTGATAACGGTGCAAAACAGGAAGAGTAATGAATATTGGAAAAAAAGGCACGAAATATTGCAGAAATCACTGTTGGAGCCTGCAGATAAATATTGTGAAGAGTTGACGGATATTTATATTAATACAATTAAGGAAATTGAAAAGGAAATATCTGTCTGGTATCAACGTTTTGCAAATAATAACGGTATTATAAGTATGGCGGAAGCTAGAAAGAGGCTGAATGGAAAAGAGCTTGAAGAACTGAAATGGGATATTGAGCAATATATAAAAGCAGGAGAAGAAAATGGAATTACAAAGGACTGGTCAAAAGAGCTTGAAAATGCTTCTGCGAGGTGGCATATAAGCAGATTAGAAGCCTTGAAAATACAGACACAGCAGAAAATTGAGGAGCTATACGGAGATAGAGAAAAAGATGTAAGGGATTTGTTGGGTAATATATATACAGAAGGGAATTACAAAAATGCCTATGAAATAGCACAAAGAACAGGTGCAAGTTTTGAATTTTCTAAGATTGATAATAGCAAGCTTGATAATGTGCTAAATAAGCCGTGGACTGTTGATGAAAATACATTTTCAGAGCGTATATGGCAGGACAGGAAGGAACTTGTAAATACAGTGCATAAAGAGCTAACAAAAGGAATTTTAACGGGCAATTCGCCAATCAACATTTCTAAAGTGGTGGCTAAGAAAATGAATTCTGATTTGTATGCTGCTCAAAGGCTTGTATTGACGGAAAGTGCATATTTCGCAACGGAAGCACAGAAGAATTGTTATGATAGTCTTGATGTTGATAAGTATGAAGTGCTCGGGACTTTAGACGGGTTGACATGCGGGGAATGCGGAGCTATGGATGGCAAAGTATTTGAGAGAAAAGATATGGCAGCAGGTGTTAATGCTCCGCCGTTCCATCCAAATTGCCGGTGTACAACAGTGCCATTTTTTGATGATGAATTTACAGTAAATTTAAAAAGGGCTGCAAGGGATAAAGACGGCAACACAATTTATGTTGATGATATGACATATGAGGAGTGGAAAGAGAAGTTTATAGAAGAAGAGGGACAGGAAGAATGGGACTATTACGAAAAGAGTGCCAAGAACCTGAAATCCGATAAAAAGCAGTACAAGGAATACAAAAAAGTACTTGGAGAAAATGCACCGAAAAGCCTTGAAGAATTTCAGAAATTGAAGTATACTGATAGTGAGGGGTGGGATAGCCTTAAATCGGAAGTTAAAGGTAAATGTTGGTTACAAGAACAGCTTCAATATAGCATTAATGGAGAAAATCAGTTTATACCAAATAAAACTATCATTGAAAACAGCAAGACTATCGCGGGGAAAGGATCTAAAACAGAAATCAGAGTTGTTGATAAATTAGTTGAGGAATTTGGCGGAAAACCCGAAGAGTGGAAAAAGCGAGTAGGCAAAATTGAAAGTGATAAATACATATTTGATGTACACTGGTATGAGCTAGACGGAACACAGTATCAAATGAAATTAAAACATAGAGGTGATAAGAAATGAAATTAAGATATGTTGGTGATAGCTTTGGCGTTGATTCTTTAACGAATGGTAAAATATATGAAGCAACAATTGAAGATAATGATAACTATCGTGTAATTGATGATAGTGAAGAAGATTATCTTTATCCCAAAGATAACCCAGTTCCGTATTGGGCGAGTAAGAACGGTGTTAAAGGCAAATGGGAAATAGTCGAAGAGTGAAGCACTTAACGGAAGTTAGGTGCTTTTATTATGCTTAAAAACGCACGAAAAAAACACGCGTGCGTTTTTGTTATAATAAAAACTAAACGGTAACGTTTTTATTTGATTGGTTTAACTTGCTGAACTGACAAATTTAAGGTGATAAAAAGACTGAAAGTGGCTTAAACAGCGGAAAGTTTAACTTGCCGGTAACTTGCCGAAAAAGCAACAGATTAACTTTTATAAGAATAGATTAACTTTATATATAAACTTTTTAAGTAATAGATTAACTTTTTAGATGTCAGAGTTAAAAATAAGATATAAATTTATGACGGGAACGAACTTCGGTGTTCTTCGGACCCGGGGTCTTTTATAAAAGCCGCTAATCTATGGGTGAATGAGGCTTGCAAGAGGTGAGCAGGTCAGTAGCCCGGCGGTTTAACATTATTAGGGAGGTGGTGCCTATGATCTTAATGCAATGCATAATGCACAATTATTAATTATGAATTATGAATTATTAATTAAATCTATGTTTAGTGGTAATAGGAGTAAGTGTCAAAGCTTGCTCCTATTTTTATGCCCCGGGTCGGCGTAAAAGGGCCCGACAATTTTAATTGCAGAGGGGAAACCTCGTAAAAAATCGTAGTGAAAGGAATTGATAAAATGAAAAGAAAATTTTTAGAGGACTTAGGCATTGA
>CAZGIC010000158.1:0-3931 GCA_964526435.1 uncultured Lachnospiraceae bacterium
TGAAAAAGTAGGGCATCATTTGTGTTGGAAGAGAGGGATTTCAAAATTTTGTTTTATGAATTTTGAAATCCCCTCTGGATTTGTATAATTGGTGAAAATAAAGATGTAAGATGATTTATATAAATTTATGCATGGAATTAATAATGTGAATTATCTCTAGGGGGGCAAATATTGATAAACTTCGTGGGTATGATATAATTGTTTATATATAGTTATGGAGGTGTTTCCCGGTGCTTGAAACAGGTTTGGTAATAGACGGAAGATTTAAAGGGAAAAAAATTGGTGAAAATTCTAATTGTATATATATAGCAGTAAGTAAACAGGGATTATTTGATTCAAAGAGATTATATCTGAACTATGAAACCGTTGAAAGTTACAAACACATAAACAGAGATGAATATGTATCGGAGGAATTTGTTGCCGATACATATGGTCGTCATGATAAACGGATAACCGGGAAAATTATAAGAAATGTAGAATATAAAGATACCGTTCTTATTACATTTAAGGACGGAAGCAGGTCACTTATATCAATAGACGGAAATAAGTATTCTTTGTTAAAGGCAGGCTGTAAATATAATCTCAGGTTTAAAGAAGATATTGTTATGCCGGGTCCTTTTGATATGAACAGGGAAAATAAATGTCCTCACTGTGAACAGGTTTTTTACGGAAGTGTGCTTTACTGTCCGAAGTGTGGAAAGCTCCTTTGTACTCCTCCTAAATTTAAGATAATCAAAAAAAGCATATAAGAATTTTCTGGATAGTGCATTTTATATTAATGATTGTGCTATGGGATAAACCTCTTTTAGAGGCAACATGGGGTGGGCTTTTGTGTCCGAGTATAGTTATAATTATTATGATATATGCTATATACAGAATGATAAAAAGTTTTATTGAGGGAAAAATTGCGGAGAACAGAGATGACAGTGAAGCAATAAGAAAATTTATTGAAGAAAGCAGAAGAGAAAGTAATGGGGAAGATGCAGATAAAGAAGAAAAATCAGGAAAATGGAGTTTTAATAAATTTAATAAAAATAAGAAAGTAAGTAAAAATGTAAATATTGATGAAGCCGGAAAACCAAGGAAATGGAATGCTGTTGATACGGTTACTGTTATTATGATAATTATTTTTTTCCCTTCAGGAATTTTATATATGTGGATTAACAAGGCTTTTTCATTAAAAACAAGGCAAGTGGTGACAATAATTTTGGCTGTAATTGTTGCTTTGGTATTATATATGGAATAAAAAATGAAACGAATAGTGCTGACAGCGGATATTATATAGAAAATGTAAATGAAATTAATGTTTAAGTAAAGATAAAGAATTTTAAACGGGAAATGTGCAGGTGAGTGTGCGGAGGACCGGTCATTGACATATTATGGGGGTGTGATATAATTGTAATATAATAGTTTGGGGAGGTATTGCTATGGGCAGAGCAAGAAACAAGGTTATAGATGGAGAATTTAAAGGAAAGATAATAATTTGTGCATGTGGAAGTGCCTATATTGTTGTAAATGATAGTTTCAGGGGAAAACGAAAATATGTATATTTAGATTACAATACAGTTGCAAATTATAAATTAATTGATCAGTCTTCTGAAGTAAGCAGGGCTTCCGCCTTAACAAGAAGTATTGCGGGGCAAGTAATAGCAGGAGATGCAGGAGGACTTGCAGGAGCTATGAGTGCAAAAGTACATGATACAAATATTGTGTTGATTACATATAGGGACAACAGAAGATCATTGATTGAGATTAATGAAACAGTTTATAAATGTTTAAAGAATAAGTGTAAATATAATATTAATATTGAAAAAAAACCACATAAAGATGATAATTTTAATATATATAAAGAAATTGTGTGTCCTCATTGCGGAAATATAGAATATGGTGCTGTTGATGAAAAGTGCAAATTTTGTCGCAGACCTTATAGTATGCCTAAAAAAGAATGGAGAAAAATAGATATAATAACTATACCATTTTTGATATTTTTATTTCCTGTGGGTTTAGTTATGATGTGGGTAAATGAATCATATTATTTGAAAACAAGAATTCAAATATCTGTTTTATGGGGGATTATGATAATTTTTAGTTTGTATGTTGGTTTTTATGTGCAATAATAAATAATTTGTTAAAGGACAGAGTTAAATCTGTCTTTTTTATTTGAAAATTTTTGGAGGTGATGTTATGGCATATGATATTATACCTGTTTATGAAGGACTTCCTGCTGTTATTGATGATGTAAATACATCATTGGTTGCTATGAACAGTACTATGTTAAATGGTATGATGAATGCAAGTTTTGGAGGTATTCATAATACATATCAGGATATTATTGATGACCAGGAGAAAGTTAATGAAAATGCTGATAAAGGTACTGGGGTTATAGGAAAATTATATAATGGAATTAAGAATACTGCTAAATTTTTTACAGAATCAAAAACATGGTCCAAGGGATTTTCAACAGCAATTGACTATAGTGAAAACCTTATGAATATGCAGGATAGTATTTCTGCTATGAATGACGGAGGACAAAGTGATACAGAGCTTAGGAATAAGATATATGGGGCATCAATGAGGTCAAGGACTGATATAAGTGATGTGACTGAAACGGTGGGAAATTTAAGCAGTATAGGATTCAGCAATGATGAAGCTGTGCAGTTTACTGAAAATCTGAATAAGATATTTGCAATTGCAGGAACAGGGCAGGAAGAACAGACAAGTGCAATAAATGAAATGGTAAGTGCTCTTGAAGATGGAGTTGTAAGCAGTGAAGAACTTAGCAGTATGTTAAGTAATGTACCTGAAATTGTAAATGCTGTGGCTGAAAATATGAATGTGCCCGTAGAAGAAATGGCGGCACTGGCAGAGCAGGGACAGCTTACTTCAGATATGCTTAAAAATTCTATGCTGGGAGCTACTGACAGCATTAATGCACAGTTTGGAAATGTGAGAGCTTCATGGTCTGATACAATGACAAATGTTGGGAATATGGCTATGGTGGCATTTGAACCTGTGGGAAGGCAAATTAGTGATATTATTAATTCTCAAAGTTTTGAAACAGTTATTGGAGGTATTGGACAGGGAATGGCTACTATTGCACCTATCCTTGCTTTTATATTAGAAGGAATAGCTAATATAGGGAGTTTTGTGGTGGATAATTTTGGAATTATTGCACCTATAATAATGTTTATAGTTGGGTTATGTTTATTATGGAGTACTACTCTAGGAAAAGTAAGTTTAGCAACCGCTATTACCTCTAAAGTTACTGCAGTATTTGCAACTATTTCAAATAGTTTGAAGGCAATTTGGGCGACTAATCCAATTGTAATAGTGATTATGGCAATAATTGCTGCGTTATATTTAGTGGTTGCAATTATAAATAAAGTATGTGGAACAAGTTATAGTGCAACGGGTATTATTGTGGGTGTAATAATGACTGCAATTGCGGTAATATGGAATTTATTATTAGGTCTGGCTGATTTGATATTTGGGATATTAAATTCATTAATAAATCCATTTATAAACATTGCCAACTTTATAGGAAATGTATTTACAAGCCCTATATCAAGTATAATATATCTTTTCAGAGATATGGCTGAAAATGTGCTGGGTGTAATTAAAAGTATAGCAAGTGCTATTGACAAGGTATTTGGTACTGATATGGCGGGAACTGTTGACGGCTGGCTCGATGATGTTAATACACTGGCTGACAAGTTTGTTGAGAAATTTGCTTCTGATGAAAATTATGAAGTGAAGTATGAAAAGCTTAATTTAAGTACTGAATCTCTTGGGCTTGAGAGAATGAATTATGGGGACAGCTTTAATTTTGGATATGAGTTAGGAGATGGGCTGACAGATTTTTCATTGCCTGACATCAGCAGCGGAATCGGTGATTTGGGGATAAGTACAGGTGATTTGGATTACAGCAATA
>CAZGIC010000159.1:0-3838 GCA_964526435.1 uncultured Lachnospiraceae bacterium
GCGCGATTAGCTCAGTTGGTAGAGCAGCTGACTCTTAATCAGAAGGTCCGGGGTTCGAGCCCCCGATCGCGCATTTGATAATTGAAAAAGAGCCGTTGGCTCTTTTTTTTTCGGCTAAAAAAATGGTTCTTTACCAAATGGTGTGGTTTTATGGTTCTTTGTCAACTAGCGTGGTTTATAAAACCCTCAGTCAGCCTATGGCTGACAGCTCCCTTAAAAGGGAGCCTATAATGTGGATTACAGTATAATGACCACGTCAAATATTGTAGAACCGGTTTTATAAAAATCCTCCGACAGCTCTGCCGAGCTGCTACCTCTTGGTTGCATAGGTGAGCAGTATTGCGAAGCAATACGATCAACCCTTTAAAAAGTAGGCAATATGTGAGTTTACGGTAACGACCACACCAAATATTGTAGAACCTCTTTTAAAAGCTTATATTGAGAGATATTCTTTTATTTTATTGACAATTGCCCGTAAACGGGCTATAATTTTTATATAAATAAAAAAATGATTAAGGAGGTTATTATAATAAAGAGAAGGTTTATTTATTGTATTGCTGTATTAAAAAAAGCTGACACAGCAGGTAAATACAATTATTAAAGAGCAAATATTTTATAAGGAAAGGCGGAAGTATTATGATTTGGATAATTTCAATAGTAGGTATAGTTTATTTTTTTGCAACTATCATATGTGCAGGCTTAATGGCGTCTACAGCAAAAATTAAGGGATACGATGAAGAAGAAATGCATTTATGGGCATGGTGTTTCTGGCTTGGCATATTTGGTTATATGTATGTTTTGTCATTGCCGGATAAGATTTTGCAAAGTCAGAATCAGCAGATAATTGAACAAAATCAGAAGATAATAGAACTCTTAAAAAATAATTCAGTTAATAAATCTGTTGTTGATAATGATGAATTACCGGAGTTGTAATAAGGTAAAATTAAAGTTTTACTTTCAGTTGTTGACAACAACTGCTTCCAAAACAACAAATAAAATTTGTTGTTTTAGAAAGGAGAATATATGGGAAAATATACTATAATAAAGAAATTTGAAGGAATACTGAGAAATGGGAGTTGTCCTGTTCAGGTTGAAAATTACAATATTCTTTTAAATAATGATACAGGTAAAAATATTATACAGATACAGCTGAGGAATACAGGTAACAAGGTTATTAAATCTGTATTTCTGGATATTGACTGTTATGACGATACAAAAGACTATTTAACTACATTAAAGGAAAATGCTTATGTAGGGTTAAATGCAGTTAAAGGAGATGTTTTCGGGGGAAAGAGGGCAATAAGTGCAGATACCAATGTTATAGGAAATATAGCTGTAAAAATTACAAAAATTGCATTTACAGATGACAGTGTATGGAAAAATGAAAATGATGCATATCTTGAAGAAATGCCAAAGCCTGCAAACAGTTTTGAGCATTTTGGGGAATTATATGACCAGTACAAAAGAGAATGTGATAAAGAAAAACTTAATTATACATATGCCTTTACTGAATATGAGGAGTACTGGCAGTGTGTATGCGGACAGCCTAATAACAATGAAAATGAAACTTGTTTTAACTGCGGTGCAAGCAGAGAAGTACTTGAAAAAATAAGTGACAGGGCTTTTCTTGAAGAAGAAAAAGAAAAGTATGAAGAGGCTGAAAAGCAGAGGCTGGAGGCTGAAAGGCAGGAAAAGATTGAGGAAGAAGAAAGACTTGAAAAGGAAAGACAAGAAAAATTAAAAATACAGGAAAGAAATAAAAAAGTCAAAAAAATATCATTGGCAATACTGACAGTTTGTGTTGTTGGGATCTGTGCCGGTTTGGCAGGGAATTATGGATATAAGGTAAATAAATATAATAATGCTGTTGAACTTTTGGAGAATGGAAGTTACCGTGAAGCTGCTGAAATATTTGAATCTTTAGAAGATTTTAAGGATTCAAAACTTATGCTTAAGGAATCAAAATTTAAGCTTTCAAACATTATGAACAAGTATATATCCAGCGGCGGATTTTGTACAGCTGCAGTAAAAAGTGACGGAACAGTAGTAGCTGTGGGAGATAGTAGTGATGGACAATGCGATGTAGATGAGTGGACAGATATTGTAGAAGTATCAGCAGGAAGATTTCATACAGTAGGAGTGAAAAGTGACGGAACAGTTGTAGCTACGGGAAATAACAGCGTTGGACAAAGTAATGTAAGCAAGTGGAGAAATATTGAAGCAGTATCAGCAGGGCTATATTATACAGTAGGATTGAAAAGTGATGGAACAGTTGTGGCTGCGGGAAATAGTATCTATACCTTTGGGGCACATGATGTAGATGACTGGACAGATATTGTTGACATATCAGCAGGAATTATGCATACAGCAGGATTGAAAAGCGACGGAACAGTTGTAGCTGTAGGAAATAACGGCTATGGACAATGTGATTTAGATGACTGGAGAGATATTGCAGCAATATCAACAGGAGGTAGTCATACAGTAGGGTTGAAAAGTGACGGAACAGTTGTAGCTGTGGGAGATAACAGCATTGGACAATGTGATGTAGATGACTGGACAGATATTGTAGCAGTATCAACATGGGGATTCCATACAGTAGGGTTGAAAAGTGACGGAACAGTTGTAGCCGTGGGAGATAACGAAGATGGACAATGTGATGTAGATGACTGGACAGATATTGTTGCTATATCAGCAGGATTTAGTCATACGCTGGGATTGAAAAGTGACGGAACAGTTGTGGCTGTGGGAAATAACGATTATGGACAGTGTGATGTAGATGACTGGCAGAATATAGGCAGGAGTTAATAAATCTGATGATGATAATTAATTACTGAAACTGTAAGGAGATAAAACTAAAGTTTTACTTTATTAGCGGTGGTTGACAACAACTGTTTCCAAAACAACAAATAAATTTGTTGTTTTAGAAAGGAGAAGCTATGGGAAAATATACTATAATAAAGAAATTTGAAGGAATACTGAGAAATGGGAGTTGTCCTGTTCAGGTTGAAAATTACAATATTCTTTTAAATAATGATACAGGTAAAAATATTATACAGATACAGCTGAGGAATACAGGTAACAAGGTTATTAAATCTGTATTTCTGGATATTGACTGTTATGACGATACAAAAGACTATTTAACTACATTAAAGGAAAATGCTTATGTAGGGTTAAATGCAGATAAAGGAGAGGTATTCGGGGGAAAGCAGGCAATAAATGCAGATACAAATGTTATAGGAAATATAGCTGTTAAAATTACAAGAATCGCATTTACAGATGACAGCGTGTGGAAAAATGAAAATGATACATATCTTGAAGAAATTGCAAAGCCTGTAAAGAGTTTTGAGCATTTCGGGGAATTATATGACCAGTACAAAAGAGAATGTGATAAAGAAAAACTTAATTATACATATGCCTTTACTGAATATGAGGAGTACTGGCAGTGTGTATGCGGACAGCCTAATAACAATGAAAATGAAACTTGTTTTAACTGCGGTGCAAGCAGAGAAGTACTTGAAAAAATAAGTGACAGGGCTTTCCTTGAAGAAGAAAAAGAAAAGTATGAAGAGGCTGAAAGGCAGAGGCTGGAGGCTGAAAAGCAGAGGCTGGAGGCTGAAAGGCAGGAAAAGATTGAGGAAGAAGAAAGACTTGAAAAGGAAAGACAAGAAAAATTAAAAATACAGGAAAGAAATAAAAAAGTCAAAAAAATATCATTGGCAATACTGACAGTTTGTGTTGTTGGGATCTGTGCTGTTTTTGCAGGGAATTATGGATATAAGGTAAATAAATATAATAATGCTGTTGAACTCGCAAAGATGATGAGTAATTATATAGACGG
>CAZGIC010000160.1:0-3776 GCA_964526435.1 uncultured Lachnospiraceae bacterium
CTTGCCGTCAGCCATATTCCGCCATATAACAGCGTATACAAGTCCGTCACCTCTTGCAAGCCTCATTCGCCCATAGATTAGCGGATTATGCCTGAATTCCGTCCGATTTTGTCTAAAATACCGGCTCGGACGATAACCAAACAATTTTATTAAAAGACCCCGGGTCCGAAGAACACCGAAGTTCGTTCCCGTCATAAAATTATATCTTACAAGAAACAGAAGCATTGCTAAACTCTTCCAACATTTCATTAAGCCCCTGTTTTATAACTTCCCGAATTTCGTTTACATCAGTCCTGCCTGCAATTTCAACTTTTACATTTTTCTCAAGTTTTCTACCTGCTTCATTCAGTTGCTTATTAAGATATTCAATTTTCTTAATAGCCTTGTCAACTTCTCTTGTATCAACCTCAATTTTGATTTTTACTGTTTCGCTTTTCACAATATATCACTCCTTTCTAAGAGCTGGTTCCTTCGTTCTGACACTTAAAAAGTTAATCTATTACTTAAAAAGTTTATATATAAAGTTAATCTATTCTTATAAAAGTTAATCTGTTGCTTTTTCGGCAAGTTACCGGCAAGTTAAACTTTCCGCTGTTTAAGCCACTTTCAGCCTTTTTATCACCTTAAATTTGTCAGTTCAGCAAGTTAAATCAATCAAATAAAAGCGTTACCGTTTAGTTTTAAACATAACAAAAACGCACGCGTGCGTTTTCCGTGCGTTTCCGTGCGTTTTTTCGTGCGTTTTTAAGCATAATAAAAGCACTCACATTCCTGCAAGTGCTTGACTTTTACAAATTTAACCTATTTTCCGTTCTTATACTCGGCATACCCATATATAACAAAACATACTATCATTATTGCCCATGCAATAATTGCAGGCAGAAAACACAGCCACCAGCTCCAGCCAATAACCCCTGCCAGCTTAGCTATCACAAATATTATCGACAATGTACTTAAAAATCCCACTCCGCTTACCTCCTTGTTTCAGACATAATAAAAGCACCTAACATTAATTTGTTAAGTGCTTCACTCAAACCAAGATTTTACTTCTTCCTCTGTTTGCTTTTTATCAAGTTCAAAATACTTTCTTCTCGCATCGACTGCTTCCTGTGGAGCATCATCGACTAAATCATAGTATGTTCCTTTCCTGATATACGGCTTAAATATTTTTTCCAAATCCAACATTTCTTCACTTGGTAGCAACACCATAATATCACTCTCCTAAAATTTGTTTAACTCTATATTCTGTGTATACCTCATCGTATTCCCCTTCAACACATTTTCTAAATGCATACTTACTTATTTCGCTTACATTATACTCGCTTATTCCTGCCTTGTCAAGTTTTAACTTACATTGCTTTCTTAAATTTTTTATATAATTGTCATAATCTTCTTTGTCCTTAAAATTGCCATTTTTATTTCTGTATTTTTCGGCATCTGACCAATGTATATACTCGTGTAGTAATGTACTATACTTATTATCAGGACAAGCCAATTGGTCCTGTAAAGTAGATAATTTTTCATAATCAAGCAATGCCTGCCTTACATATACAACATTTTGACTGGGATTATATGAAGCCACTGCATTATTCGCCATCTCACTATCAGACAATATTGCCACTACAGGTTGAATTGATTTATCTTTCACATTTAACATATCAAGTACATCTGTTATATTCCTATCCAGCTCTTGTTGCTGTTTAGGCTTTATTTTTGCTTCACTTGAAATATATACCTTATTCTTCGTGTTAGTTAATCTGCTCACCGTAATATTTTCGCCCATTCTTCTGAAAGTATTTTGATCGTCAGAATCCACAACAACAGGTTTATAATTTTGCATATCCTCGTTTGCAGCTGAAATTTCTAAATTTTCATTATTGGAAATTCTTTCCTTAAGCTTTCCGCCCCTCTCTATAAACTCCTCTTCCGTCATCATTTCATACTCAATGAAGCATCTGCAGTTTATGTCATTGGCGGCGTCACCGCTTTCCCCCGGTGACCTTGCCTTCACTCCGTGACCCAGGTCAAAATATCCTCCTGCTTCTATTATCTGCCCTTCCATTTTAACGTGGTCAGCGTGTGTTTTGCTCTTATATGTTTTCCAGCCCTTACTTGTATGCACCTTGCTGTAAGGTCTTACCTTGCCGTCAGCCATATTCCGCCATATAACAGCGTATACAAGTCCGTCACCTCTTGCAAGCCTCATTCGCCCATAGATTAGCGGATTATGCCTGAATTCCGTCCGATTTTGTCTAAAATACCGGCTCGGACGATAACCAAACAATTTTATTAAAAGACCCCGGGTCCGAAGAACACCGAAGTTCGTTCCCGTCATAAAATTATATCTTACAAGAAACAGAAGCATTGCTAAACTCTTCCAACATTTCATTAAGCCCCTGTTTTATAACTTCCCGAATTTCGTTTACATCAGTCCTGCCTGCAATTTCAACTTTTACATTTTTCTCAAGTTTTCTACCTGCTTCATTCAGTTGCTTATTAAGATATTCAATTTTCTTAATAGCCTTGTCAACTTCTCTTGTATCAACCTCAATTTTGATTTTTACTGTTTCGCTTTTCACAATATATCACTCCTTTCTAAGAGCTGGTTCCTTCGTTCTGACACTTAAAAAGTTAATCTATTACTTAAAAAGTTTATATATAAAGTTAATCTATTCTTATAAAAGTTAATCTGTTGCTTTTTCGGCAAGTTACCGGCAAGTTAAACTTTCCGCTGTTTAAGCCACTTTCAGCCTTTCTATTGCCTTAAATTTGTCAGTTCAGCAAGTTAAATCAATAAAATAAAAGCGTTACTGTTTAGTTTTTATCATAACAAAAACGCACGCGTGTTTTTTTTCGTGCGTTTTCGTGCGTTTTTTTGTGCGTTTTTAAGCATAATAAAAGCACCTAACATTAATTTGTTAAGTGCTTCACTCAAACCAAGATTTTACTTCTTCCTCTGTTTGCTTTTTAAGCAATTCTTTAAATTTTTCTTTTGCATCAATAGCTTCCTGTGGTGCAGAATCTACCAAATCACACCCATTCTCATATGGCCTAAATATCTTTTCTAACTCTTTCATTTCATCAGTATACATAAATACCATAATATCAACCTTTCAAGATCTTATCAACTCTATATTCTTTTATCCCCTTAGCCAGATTAGCCGCCTTTTTCATAAGCGAATTATCGTTCAGGTATTCAATGCCTTTCAACGTGATCCTTGGACTACTCACCGAAATAACTACGTCACCCTGGACGCCATACTTAATATTTATACCTTCAACAAACCCCTCTTTACAAAGCATTTCCCATATTCTTAAAAGCCTGTTTTCCGATATTCTAAGCCTTTCAGCCGATACTGTATCCATATCAAATTCATCATAATCCATAGCTTTTTCAAGCTCTTTAAGTATTTTGTATATTATTTTGAAGTTATCCATATTTTCACCTCTTATAAACACAAAAAACCACCCGAAGGTAGCTTTTGCAAACCGCACCGTGTAAATGCCCTTATAGAAGAATACAAACCAGAAAATAATTCACTGCGGTTTTTTGAATAAAGATTAATACAAAAATACATAAAAAAGAAGGATTTACACAAGCAAGCCCCGAAACTTGCTAAATGATAAAATTAGTTACAACTACGATATTATTATACACTATCAAACATAATTTTGTCAATATTTATCGAACATATTTTTCAAAAAAGCACCTAACTTCCGTTAAGTGCTTTACTCTTCAATTTTTGCTTCATTTAAAATTTCCGCACATTTTTCAA
>CAZGIC010000161.1:0-3763 GCA_964526435.1 uncultured Lachnospiraceae bacterium
ACCTGGGTCACGGAGTGAAGGCAAGGTCACCGGGGGAAAGCGGTGACGCCGCCAACGATATAAACTGCAGATGTTTCATTGAGTATGAGATGATGACGGAAGAGGAGTTTATTGAGAGGGGCGGAAGGCTTAAGGAAAACAGGGAAAATATTGAAAAAGATATTGAAAATGCTGGCGAAAGTGATATAATAGAATTAACAGATGAAGAAGTCGGTGCTGTTAATAGATATATTAGTAGTGAAGCTTATACTTTGAATGAGAAATTACGAAATGATGTTGAACTTACTAAGGATGAAAAAGAATTAGTAAAGAATCTTAATTCAGGATTAAATAAATTGCCTAAGTACAAAGGAGATTTAAATAGATCAGTTAATTTTGATAATGATGAAAAATTAGCTAAATTCTTAGAAGAACATAAGGTTGGAAATAAAGTTACATATAAAGAATTTATAAGTACGACAAAAGGTGAAGAATATGCAATTGAATTTAATGTGCAGATACACATAAATAATACTGAAAAGGGTACAGATATTAGTATGTTTAATGAAAACGAAAGTGAGATATTATATAATACAAATTCTAAATTTAAAGTTTTAAATGTTATTTTAACGAAAGGAATATATCATATTATTTTAAGTGAGGTAAACTAAAATGAAAGAAAAAAAATTGTTTTCTGATCGTAGATGGACAGATCCGCCAAAAGCATTTGTTATAGGATATGAGGAACTTACTGAAAAAGAAAAAAAAGAAGCTGAAGAGGCTACGGAAAAATTTATAAAAAAACATGAGCAGGCATTAAAGGAAAAATTAAATAGTAATAGTAATTAAGCACTTAACGGAAGTTAGGTGCTTTTTTAATGGAATTTTTCATTTTTATACCATAAGGAGCTAAAGTTATGCAAAGTAAATTTATAAATGAATTGTTAGGAATAACTGAAAGTTATGAGATGCCTGAAAAGTTGTTAAGTATATTATTAAGTGAAAATAAAGATAAATTTTTAGATAATGTAGCAGGGGAATATGATTTTGGCAAAGATGATTTTAGAGATTATTTTCAGCAGGAACACGGCGACAGGGATAGATTGAAGCAGGATTATACGCCTGATTGTATTTGTAAGTTAATAAGTTTGCTGTCACAAAATACAAATAATTTACTTGATGTATGTGCCGGTACGGGGGCATTGACAATAAGTCAGTGGAATAAAAATAATAATACTCAATTTTACTGTGAAGAGTTGTCGGCAAGAGCAATACCGATGCTGATATGCAACATGGCGCTGAGGAATGTTAATGCAGTTGTTTTACAAAAAGATGTGCTGGAAAGAAAAATAACTGCATGTTATAAATTAACAAAGGGAAATAAGTACAGTTATATACAGATACAGAAAATTGAAAGTATAGTAAATATTAATGACATTAAATTTGATTTGATAATTTCAAATCCGCCATATTCGCTGAATTGGGAACCGCAGGCAGATGAGCGTTTCTTTGGCTGGAGTGTACCACCTAAAAGTAAAGCTGATTATGCTTTTGTGCTTGATATTGTAAGCAGATTAAGCGACAACGGAGAAGCCTACATTGTTTTACCTCATGGTGTTTTGTTCAGAGGTGCAAATGAGGGTAAAATAAGACGGCAATTAATTGAAAATAATCTGATAAATGCGGTTATTGGTTTGCCAAATAAATTATTTATGAATACTGATATCCCTGTTTGCATATTGAATATAAAAAAGAACAAGCAAAATAATGACATTTTATTTATTGACGCTTCAAAAAAATTGTTTGAGAAAAAAGGCAAAATTAATAATATGACTGACGAAGATTTAAGAAAAGTGGCTGCAGCTTACAACTTAAGAAGCAATGTAGAAAAACTTGCAAGTGTTGTTGATTTTAAAACACTTAAAGAAAATGATTTTAACCTTAATATACCAAGATATGTTGATACTTTTGAAAAAGCTGATGTTCCTGATATTATGGAAGTGGCATCTGAAATAATGGAGTTAGAGGAAAAATCGAAACAAGCAGAAATGGAGTGCGGGAAAATGCTTGCTGAGCTTGTAGGAAATGATGAATATAATATGGGAATAAAAAAGTTTGTTAATTGGCTGTGTTCGAGGTGATAATGTGAATTTAAATCATAAAATAATACCGTTTAATAAGATTGCAACTCTTGAAAGATCTAAAAAGGATGAAGTGTACAGAGATTGTATTTTGCTGCAGTTATCAGCTTCCAGCGGGCAAATTTTACTTATAAAAGAACCACAAAAAGTTGAAAGTAAATATGGGATTATTAAGGTAAAAGGAGATTGTGTAGATATTGACTATTTGTTTTGTATATTAGAAATGCAATTGCCGGATTTTCTTGAAAAATATCAAAACGGGATAAATATTAATCCTCAAATTTTTGATTATTTAAATCTGGATATACATACAGAACAGGAAACGCAAAAAAGCGTAGTGAAATTGATGAATAAATGGCAAAATTTGATAGATATTGAAGAATTGGCAACAAAAAATGGCAGGATGTAAAATCGTATTTTTTAGATAAGTGTTTTGTTTGAATTATTATATAGATAAAATTTGTTAGCTTATTGTAAGAAAACAGGCAACACTGTTTATGTTGATGATATGACATATAAGGAGTGGAAAGAGAAGTTTGTTGAAGAAGGCGGAAGGCTTAAGGAAAGAATTTCCAATAATGAAAATTTAGAAATTTCAGCTGCAAACGAGGATATGCAAAATTATAAACCTGTTGTTGTGGATTCTGACGATCAAAATACTTTCAGAAGAATGGGCGAAAATATTACGGTGAGCAGATTAACTAACACGAAGAATAAGGTATATATTTCAAGTGAAGCAAAAATAAAGCCTAAACAGCAACAAGAGCTGGATAGGAATATAACAGATGTACTTGATATGTTAAATGTGAAAGATAAATCAATTCAACCTGTAGTGGCAATATTGTCTGATAGTGAGATGGCGAATAATGCAGTGGCTTCATATAATCCAGTTCAGAACGTGATTTATATAAGGCAGGCATTAATGGAACAAGAAAAACTGGCAACGTTGCAAGCGGAAATGGCTTGTCAGAATAATAAATACAGCACAATATTACACGAATACATTCATTGGTCAGATGCCGAGGAATACAGAAATAAAAATGGCAATTTTAAGGCCAAAGAAGATTATGACAATTATATAAAAAATTTAAGAAAGCAATGTAAGGCAAAACTTGACAATGCAGGAATAGATAAGTATAATATAATTAAAGTAAGTAAATATGCTAAAGATAAGTATGAGGTTGAAGAGTACGATGAAGCATATACAGAATATAGAGTTGATAAGATCTTGAAAGGTTGATATTATGGTATTTATGTATACTGATGAAATGAAAGAGTTAGAAAAGATATTTAGGCCATATGAGAATGGGTGTGATTTGGTAGATTCTGCACCACAGGAAGCTATTGATGCAAAAGAAAAATTTAAAGAATTGCTTAAAAAGCAAACAGAGGAAGAAGTAAAATCTTGGTTTGAGTGAAGCACTTAACAAATTAATGTTAGGTGCTTTTATTATGTCTGAAACAAGGAGGTAAGCGGAGTGGGATTTTTAAGTACATTGTCGATAATATTTGTGATAGCTAAGCTGGCAGGGGTTATTGACTGGAGCTGGTGGCTGTGCTTTTTGCCTGCAATTATTGCAGTGGTAATAAGGAAGCAGGGGAATTTACAGAAGAGGCACAGGCGGAGGCTTTGCAGAGGAGTT
>CAZGIC010000162.1:0-3701 GCA_964526435.1 uncultured Lachnospiraceae bacterium
TTTAAAACAGCTTATCGCTATCCAGCAATATAGTTATAGGTCCGTCATTTAAAAGCTCCACCTTCATATCAGCCTGAAAAATACCCCTTTCAACTTTATCATAATTATTTTTTGCATACTCCACAAAGGCATTAAAGCTTTCCCTTGCCTCATCAGGCTTGGCACCCATAGCAAAGCTGGGTCTGTTTCCCTTTCTTGCATCTGCATATACCGTAAAGTTAGGTATAAGGAGCAGTCCATAGCCTTTATCAGCTATGGACAAATTCATTTTACCATCATCATCTTCAAATATTCTTATATTTTTAAGCTTGTTAAACATCCATTCAAAAGTCTTTTCATTGTCACCGGTATTCATTCCCACAAGGGCAGCTATACCCTTGTCAATACTTCCCACAATCTCATTGTCAACCTTAACAGATGCGTAAGCAACCCTCTGCAATACAACACGCATTATGAATTCACTCTTTCAATTTTATCTATTCCGCTTATATTCATTATTTTTTTACAAAGAATTTCAAGCTGATCGACACCGCTTATTTTAAGAGATAAATCAATAACAGCGGTACCGTTTTTAAGACTTCTTCCGTTTACATTGAGAACAGAGATCCCCTCATCAATTACTACTTTTAATGTATCAAGAGTAAGTCCGTCTCTGTCATCTGCAAATATTCTTATATCGGCCTTAAATCTTCCGCCGACATCAGCTCTGTCAATAGTCCATTCAGCCTCCAGAAGTCTGGCTCTTTCTTCTTCATTTAAATTTATAATATTTATACAGTCTGTTCTGTGTATTGAAACACCTCTGCCTCTTGTAACAAAGCCCACAATTTCATCACCGGGCACAGGTGAACAGCACCTTGAAAATCTTACTTCTATATCACCTACACCGTGAACATAAATACCGCTCTTGCTTCTCCTCTTCTGAACCTGGGGAGCAGTGCTGTCAGCCTCAATTTTAGCTTTTATAGCCTCCTCCTGTTCTCTCAGAAGCTCCTGAGCAGTTTTATTTCTCTTAACTTCTGCCCTGTATTCTTCATGGAGCTTGTTTATGACCTGACCTTCCTTAAGTCCGCCGTGTCCCACAGCAGCACATACAGAATCCCAGTCTTTAAAGCTGTATCTTATCTGCACAGCCTCCATTGCCTTAGGCGTAAGAAGCTCAGCTATATTGTAGCCCTTTCTCTTTGCTTCTTTTTCAAGAAGTTCCTTGCCTCTTACAATATTTTCTTCCTTATTTATTTTCTTATACCACTGGTTGATTTTTGACTTAGCCTGGCTTGTTTTAACAAATTTAAGCCAGTCACGGCTGGGACCCCTTGAATTCTGTGATGTAACTATTTCAACTCTGTCACCGTTTTTAATAACATAGTCAAAATTTACAATTCTTCCGTTTACTCTTGCACCTACCATAGTGTTACCCACAGCAGAATGTATAGCGTAAGCAAAGTCAACAGGTGTAGAGCCTTCAGCAAGAGAAATAACTTCTCCGCTTGGACTGAAACAAAATACATTTTCACTGAATGCGTCAAGGTCAGTCTTTATTGTATCCATAAACTCATGGTTGTCAGACATATCCTTCTGCCATTCAAGAATCTGCCTTAACCATGACAGTTTAGCATCTTCAGAACTGTCCTCAACCCCTTCTGTAATACCCTTTTTATATTTCCAGTGGGCAGCAATACCATACTCAGCGGTTTTATGCATTTCATAGGTTCTTATCTGTATTTCAAATATCATACCCTCAGGACCTATAAGTGTATTATGAAGGGACTGATACATGTTAGCCTTAGGCATTGCAATATAATCCTTAAATCTGTTAGGCATAGGTGTATATGCCTCATGAACGACGCCAAGTACAGCATAACAGTCTTTGACACTGTCTACAAGAACTCTTACAGCAAAGAGATCAAATATCTGGTCAAGAGTCTTGTTTTTATTATGCATTTTTTTATAAATACTAAAGAAATGTTTTGGTCTGCCATAGACAGTGCAGTTTTTAATGCCTGCCCCCTTGCATTTTTCTTTTATTTCCTCTACAATTTTATTTACATAGTCTTCTCTTTCAGACTGTTTTCTGTTGATCTTATCAACAAGGTCATAGTAAGCCTCAGGGTCAAGGTATCTTAAGCACAGATCTTCAAGCTCCGTCTTTATTTTTGAAATACCAAGTCTGTCAGCAAGAGGAGCATATATATCAAGGGTTTCCTGTGCCTTTTCCTTTTGCTTTTCGGGACGCATGTACTTAAGAGTTCTCATATTGTGAAGCCTGTCGGCAATTTTTATAAGTATAACTCTTATATCCTTAGCCATTGACAGAAACATTTTTCTGTAGTTTTCTGCCTGTATTTCTTCCCTTGACGAATATTCTATATTTGAAAGCTTTGTAACACCATCTACAAGAAGTGCCACATCGGGATTAAATATTTCCGAAATTTCTTCAATAGTATACTTTGTATCCTCAGCCACATCGTGAAGCAGTCCCGCTGTAATGCTTTCAAGGTCAAGCTCCAGCTCCGCAAGAATTTTTGCAACACAGAGAGGATGTATAATATAGGGTTCTCCAGATTTTCTTTTCTGCTCCCCGTGAGCTTCACGAGCCAGCTTGTATGCCCTTTCCACTAAAGACAGATCCTTTGACGGATGGTATCTTTTAATTTCAGCTATAAGTTCATCATATAGCTGTTCAACCTGTTTAATATCCTCTGACTGACTCATAATCTCACCTCTAACAAAATCACAACATTAAATAAAAATAATTATATACCCTGTTACAGCATTTTTCAAGCAAAATTTACAATTTATAACTGATAATTAATAATGCTCAATTGATGACATAGGCTAGGAAAATATTATGTAAAATTTAACTTCGTTAAATTTTACATAGGATATGTCATATTTTCTTCCTTAATATCCTTCAAAACCTCATTATAAAACTTCTCACATTCCCACTTGGCAAATGTCAGATTATGATCCAGATAATTACCGCATTCCTTTGACGTAGTAGCAGGAATTTTACCCTCAAAATTAATAACATACTTAACAGCATTTGTTATAGGCTCCGCAACATCCTTTGACTCAAGGTCCCCCTTGAAAATAATGTACATACCTGTTCTGCAGCCCATAGGACCAACATATATTATGCTGTCAGCCCATTTTTCATCTTCTCTGAGATACACGGCCATAAGATGTTCAAGAGTGTGTATAGCGGCAATATCCATACAAGGTTCGATATTAGGTCTTTTAAACCTTACATCGAATGTCGTAACTGTTTCATTACCTACTTTATCTTTTCTTGAAACATAAATTCCTCTTAACAATCTGTCGTGGTCTATAGTAAAACTTGCAACTTTCATATATTATTCTCCTTTTACATTATTGATATTTTTATACTTATTTTATAATAAAATTCCAAAAATTACAAGTGCCGTTACAATAAAAGAGCAGACAAAAGTATTTTATACCCTGTAACAAACAAAATTTTATATTTTCATTAAAAATTTATTAAAATTAAACACATGTGGAAATATTTCAGACTTTAAAAAAATTAAAAATTTTTTAAAAAAATTGCAATTTTTGAACAGTTAACTTGTAATCAGCGTCGCAGACTTTAATCCGCAGGCGGAAATCGTATTTCCGCCGAGGACAGGAACTTTTCTGTAAACAAGCTGTTTTTTACAGCTTGTTTGCGGAAAACTTGATGG
>CAZGIC010000163.1:0-3642 GCA_964526435.1 uncultured Lachnospiraceae bacterium
AAAACAACATATTTACACGCAAAAACAGTAAATATTCAATTACCGCATGTAACTCAAAAAACACTACTTCTTCTCAAGTTCACTAAGTTTATAAGACAAAGTCATAACACTGTCAGTCAAATGAACATTTTCTACAACAACATTATCAGGTGTATGCAGATCAATATGAGAGAAATTCCAAATACCTTTCACTCCGTTTTCAACCAGTATAGGCGAAATTTGTGGTGCATTATATTTCGGAATTGAAAGAACAGCAATATCCACCTTATTATTTTTAAGGAAATTTTCAAGCTCATCAACATTCTGAATCACAACATCTCCAACTTTTTTACCTATGATTTCCGGATTATTGTCAAAAGCACCTATAAAATTAAAGCCCCTCTTCTTAAAGTTACCGTAATTTGCAAGTGCCTGTCCCAGATTTCCCGCACCAATAATAATCAAATTATATTCTCTGTCCAGTCCCAGTATTTTTTTTATTTCTTCATAAAGCATTTCAACATTGTAGCCATAACCTCTCTGTCCAAAGCATCCAAATTTATTTAAATCCTGTCTTATTTGAGACGCTGTAACATTCATTCGGCGGCTTAATTCACTTGAAGAAATTCTTGTAATACCATTTTCAAGCAAATCTCCCAGATACCTATAATATCTTGGCAATCTCTTAATTACAGCCATTGAAATTTTTTCATTATCATCATAGTTCATAACTCATTCACCTTTACCCTTTATTTAATTATAAAAGAAATCTCTTTTTTTGTCAATCTTGACTTTTATTTAACAGAAATTTATGCTAAAATATAACAGATAAATATATGGAGGTTTTACTATGATATTAGCCCTTAACAATGTATCCAAATCCTTTGGCACTGATGTTATACTGGAAAATATTTCATTTCATATAGAAGAAAAAGAAAAAGTTGGTATTGTAGGTGTAAACGGAGCAGGAAAATCCACCCTTTTTAAAATAATTACAGGAGAGCTTTCCCTCGACAGCGGTGAAGTTATTATACCCAAATCCGTAACCCCGGGATATTTTTCCCAAATTCTTGAAATCGACAGTAATAAAACAATTTATGAGGAACTTCTTACTGTATTCCAGCCTGTTATACTTATTAAACAACAGCTTAGAGATATAGAAAATCAGATGGCACACACAAAAGGCAGCGATCTTGACCGCCTTATGTCCGAATATTCAGAACTTTCCCGCAAAATGGAAGAAATGGACGGTTACAGTTATCATAGCCGTTTAAGAGGAGTAATAAAAGGACTTGGTTTCAATGATGATGAAAGTTCACAGCCTATTAACGAGCTTTCAGGCGGTCAGAAAACGAGAGTGGCTCTGGGTAAAATCCTTTTACAGGCTCCTGATATTCTCCTTTTGGATGAACCTACAAACCATCTTGACATTGATTCCATACGCTGGCTTGAGGACTTTTTAAAAGGTTATAACGGTGCAGTTGTAATAATTTCCCACGACAGATATTTTCTTGATAAAATTATAGGAAAAGTTATAGAAATCGAAAACAGAAAGGCAAAAGAATACTTTGGCAACTATTCCTACTATGCTGAAAAGAAAATAGTAGACAGAGAAATTGCATGGCATCAATATATTAATCAGCAAAAGGAAATAAAACATCAGGAAGAAGTCATAAAAAAGCTTCGTGAATTTAACAGAGAAAAGTCAATTAAGCGTGCAGAAAGCCGTGAGAAAATGCTGGAAAAAATTGACAGAATAGAAGCTCCCGAAAATCTTCCCGACAAAATGCGTCTTACAATAAAGCCATTAAGAGAAAGCGGAAATGATGTTTTAAGTATTGACTCTCTTTCAATGTCCTTTGACGACACTCCTCTTTTCAGCAATATCTCATTTGATATTAAAAAAGGCGAAAAAGTAGCTCTTATAGGACCTAACGGCATTGGCAAAACAACTCTTTTCAGAATAATACTTTCAAAACTTGAGCCTAAATCAGGCAATGTTAAGCTTGGTTCAAATGTCATTATAGGATACTACGATCAGGAACAATCTGACTTAAGCCTTAACAAAACAATATTTGACGAAATTTCAGACGCATATCCTGACCTTACTGTCACACAAATACGAAATGTTCTTGCAGCCTTTGTGTTTACCGGAGATGACGTATTCAAAACAATAGATACATTAAGCGGCGGTGAAAAAGGACGTGTTGCCCTTGCAAAAATTATGCTTTCCAAGGCGAATTTTCTTATTCTAGACGAGCCAACAAACCACCTTGACATAAACTCAAAGGAAATACTTGAACAAGCTCTCAGATCCTATGAAGGAACAGTTTTATATATTTCTCATGACAGATATTTTATAAATCAAACAGCACAGAAAATCATAGAGCTTACAAAAAACAAGGCTGTAACATATTTGGGCAACTATGATTACTATATGGAAAAGATTGAAGAAAACAAAATAACTATAAAATCACAGGAAACCGTAACTGAAACAGAAAACAAAATTGACTGGAAAAAACAGAAGGAAATTCAGTCACAGCTAAGGAAAAAGGAAAATCAGATAAAAAAACTTGAAACAGAAATTTCAGAAACAGAAAATAAAATAACTGAACTTGATGACCTTCTTGCCACAGAAGAAGTCTATACAAATTCAGTACGCTCCCGTGAAGTTTATGAAGAAAAGGAAGCCCTTGAAGAAAAGCTTATGACTCTTTATGAAGAGTGGGAAAATATAAACAGTTAATTAATATGTGCTTGCCATTTTTTGGCAAGCACATTCTGATATAATACACAAAATTAATTAATAATAATTATTATTTGATAATTTCTATATTGACATTTAATTCCTGACATGCTAATATATATTTATAGTTATCAGTTGCTAACTTGTATTAATTTATTTTTATTGTAAATAATAAAAAAAGAAATTTTATAAACGGAGGTTAATCATATGTCATTAATAGGTAAAGAAATAAGCAACTTTAAGGTACAAGCTTATAAAAACAATGATTTTTACGAAGTAACTAAATCTGATATTTTGGGTAAATGGTCTGTTTTCTTCTTTTATCCTGCCGATTTTACATTTGTTTGCCCTACTGAGCTTGCTGATCTGGCAGATAAATATGAAGATTTCAAAAAGGCAGGTTGTGAAATTTACAGCGTATCCTGCGATACACACTATGTACACAAAGCCTGGCATGATGCATCTGACACAATAAAGAAAATACAATATCCTATGTTAAGTGATCCTACAGGTGCTCTTGCAAGAGATTTTGACGTAATGATTGAATCTGACGGCTTAGCTGAAAGAGGAACATTTATAGTAAATCCCGAAGGCAAAATCGTTGCATATGAAGTTATTGCAGGTAACGTAGGCAGAAATGCAGAGGAGCTTTTCAGACGTTTACAGGCGTCTCAGTTTGTAGCTGAACACGGCGATCAGGTTTGCCCTGCAAAGTGGCAGCCGGGAGCTGAAACATTAAAACCAAGCTTAGACCTTGTAGGTATGCTTTAATAAATTTATATATATTACAGGCTGTCTTGTGGCAGCCTTTTTTGAAAGGAGGATATTATGGACAGATTTTATGACGTTATAATTATCGGCGGCGGACCTGCCGGACTTTCTGCCGCTATTTACAGTGCCAGAGGTAAAAACAAAAC
>CAZGIC010000164.1:0-3559 GCA_964526435.1 uncultured Lachnospiraceae bacterium
TATTTTTTTTAATATTTGATGAAGTTTGTGACCACGTCAAATATTATACAACCAATAATGCTTGATTGGCAATTTCATTTAATCTAAGAAATTGTAACTTTAATATAGGGATAAATAAGTCCGGATAAAATCAGGAATACAAATTGATTTATTCTGAAATGTTTGTTAATAATATGAAATTTTAAGGTTATAATATAAATGTTATAATAAAATTAAATATAAAGTATGTAAAATCTTGAAAAAATTGTAGAAATTTTGTAATTATTATGTTAAAATAAAATTAATATGAATAAATATAATTTTTAAAGAAGGAGATTATTATGCGTAAAACTAAAATTGTTGCAACTTTGGGACCGGCTTCAAACAGTGTTGAACAGATCAAGACTCTTATAGAAGCTGGTATAAGTGCTGCAAGACTGAACTTTTCACACGGAGATCATGAAGAGCATGGTGCAAGAATTGCTAATTTAAAGCAGGCAAGAGAAGAGCTTGGTGCTCCTATTCCAATTATTCTTGATACTAAGGGTCCTGAAATCAGAACTAAGGACCTGGTTGACGGCAAAAAGGTTCAGCTTGAAGAAGGTCAGACTTTTACTATTACTACTGATGATATTGTTGGTGATAATACAAGAGTGGCCGTTACTTATGAGGATATTACAAAAGATTTAAGCGTAGGCTCAACTATTCTTATTGATGACGGACTTATTGAACTTACTGTAACAGAGATAAAGGGCAATGATGTAATATGTAAGGTAGTAAACTCAGGTGTGCTTGGCACAAAGAAGGGTGTTAATTTACCTAATGTGCATATTAATCTTCCTGCACTTACTGAAAAGGATATTGATGATATAAAGTTTGGTGTTTCAGCAGGTATTGACTATATTGCGGCATCATTTATCCGTTCAGCAAGAGATGTACTTGAAATAAAGAAAGTACTTGAAGAGTGCGGCGGAAGCGATATTCAGATCATATCTAAGATTGAGAACAGAGATGGTGTTGAAAACATTGATGAAATTCTTGAAGTAACTGACGGTATCATGGTTGCAAGAGGTGACCTTGGTGTTGAAATTCCTTTTGAGGAAGTTCCTATTGTGCAGAAGATGCTTATCAAGAAATGTATCATGAAGGGTAAGCCTGTTATTACAGCAACACAGATGCTTAACTCTATGATAGACAACCCAAGACCTACAAGAGCTGAGGTTAATGACGTTGCCAATGCTATATATGACTATACAGATGCAATCATGCTTTCAGGAGAAACAGCTCAGGGAAGTTATCCTGTTGAGTCAGTTGAGGCTATGGACAGAATTGCAAGAAAAGTAGAAAGTTCTATAAATTATTCCGAAAGATTTAATAAGGCAAATTCTAAGTTTTTCAGAGTAAGAAATATTACAAGTGCAGTAAGCCATTCTGCATGTACTACAGCAAATGACTTAAACGCTGCAATTATTTCTACGATTACATTATCAGGAAGAGCTGTAAAAGAAGTTGCAAAGTACAGATCATCTACAGATATTCTTGGATGTTCACCTATTGAAAGAACTTGCAGACAGCTTAATCTTATTTGGGGAACAACTCCAATGCAGGTTGGTTTTGAGCATGACAATATGTCTGCTTTATTTGATGCCCTTGCTGACAAGGCTCTTAAGCTTGGATATGCTAAAAACGGCGACCTTATGGTATTTACGGGAGGTACTCCTCTTGGAACAACAGGTTCTACAAACACAATTAAGGTTGGTATTGTAGGAGATGTACTTTTGAAGGGAAAGACAATGAATAAAGCTGCTAAATTTACAGCACATACTAATATATGTACAAACTGTGATGATGCAAAGCTTCATTTCCAGACAGGAGATATATTCGTTACTTCAAATCCTGACAAGGGACTTATCCCTTATATGATGAAGGCAGGAGCAATAATTGTAGGTTCTGATGACAGTAAATGTGACTTTACTCATGCTATAGATCTTGCAAAAGTTTTGAAGGTACCTTGCATTCTTTGTGATATTGATGTTGCTGCAACTATACCTGACAAGCTTTTGGTTACTATTGACAGCAATAAGGGAATTGTTTCTATAGAAAGAAATTAATAATTGAAAAGTTTAATTTGGAGCCGGCTTTTACAGCCGGCTTTTTTTGGCTCTTTGTCAATTGGTGTGGTTTATAAAAATCCTCCGACAGCTCTGCCGAGCTGCCACCTCTTGGTTGCATAGGTGAGCAGTATTGCGAAGCAATACGACCAACCCTTTAAAAAGGAGGCAAATATGGGAATTTACGATAACGACCACACCAAATATTGTAGAACCCTTTTTTTATGTGTTTAATTTGGTAACACAAAGTAACAGGGGGCTGTGGTATTATATATCTGTAAATTAATTTTGAGAGGTAATACCTCTCTTTTTTTATAGGAGGGTAGATATTGATTTACGGATATGTAAGGGTTTCTACAAAGGAACAGAATGAGGACAGACAGCTTGTTGCGATGGGAGAGTATGGCATTGAAAAGAGGAATATTTTTGTTGACAAGGAAAGCGGAAAGGACTTTGAAAGGAAGAATTATAAAAAGCTTATAAGGCTGTTAAAAAAGGGAGATGTAATAGTTGTAAAAAGTATTGACAGACTGGGGAGAAATTACAGTGAGATCATAGAGCAGTGGAGAAAAATAACTCAGATAAAAAAAGCCGATGTAGTGGTTATGGATATGCCTTTGCTTGACACAACTAAAAACAAGGATTTGTTTGGGACATTTATAAGTGATCTGGTATTGCAGGTACTGAGCTTTGTGGCTGAAAACGAAAGGGTGAATATAAGGCAGAGGCAGGCTGAAGGCATAGCGGCGGCTAAAGCCAGAGGCAGGCATTTGGGCAGACCTAAGAAGTACAGGGCGGAAGATTATATTGACCTTTACAGAAAGCTGTTAAAAAGCGAAATAAACAGTAAACAGGCTATAAAAATAATGGGAGCAAGCGAAACTACATATTACAAAATTATGAGTGAAGTAAAAAAGATATACAATGTGAACAAAAAACATTAAAAAGGTATACCTTTTTAATGTTAGTAAAATGATATAAAGTTACATTATTAATTGTACCTGTTTTTTGTGCAAATGTCAACAAAAAATGAGGTGAATTTTCAATAAAACACAAACATTAAAAAGGTATACCTTTTTAATGCTTGTAAAGGCTTAAAAGGAAGCTTTCGGTTTAATAGGTTGGTATAATGCTATGTTGTAAGCTTAAGAGAAACCTGATAGTGAGCATAGAGCTAGCTGGGATATTATTAAATTATAATAAATTTAGCAAAGCTAAATTTTACAAATGACATGAACCTTAAATGGCATTTAGCAAAAATCTACAGTATTTGCAAATTTATATACATTTAAGAATAGTTTAAGTTTACAATATTTCCTTAAAAGGGAAAAGTAATATGTAAATGTATTTTTTAGTGGGGTGATAGTATGAAAAAAATTATTTGTAATGTTATGTTTTTATTTATGCTGGTATTTATAAATACTATATGTGTAAAAGCCGGAACAATATATGTAAATAATAGTAGGATT
>CAZGIC010000165.1:0-3395 GCA_964526435.1 uncultured Lachnospiraceae bacterium
ACGGAGATAATTACTTCAGACTTACAGCATTTAACAATAAGGAAAATACTGTAGCTGCTATGGAAAGATTTAAAACATTGTTTAAATAATATACAAAAGGGTGTCGGGGAATACATTTTTGTATCTGCGATACTAAGTAAAAAAACAGTCCCGCAGTAATCAAGACTTTTAAAGTCTGATTACTGCGGGATTTTTTATGAGCTGTAATTGAAAAAAGCTCGTATTAAAATTATATCCTATAGTGTTATAGGTTTAGAATCCTTATGTGTAAATTAAAATAAAGTTATTAATTTTACTCTAAAACAGTAATAGAAACCGGATTATTTAAAGGCGGTATGCTCATTGTCATTGCTTTGCCGTATTCAACAGTAAGCTTTGTATCAACTTCAATTGAGTCAATATCAATTTCATTACCATCTTCATCGGTTACTTTCACATCAGAACTCTTATTTAGACGAATTTCGCCTTTAACATCATCGTTAAAAAGAATTTCATCCTCTGAAACTTCTGTTACGATACCAGTGCCTGTATAGCTTTCATAATCAGATTTACATACGGTAATAGAAAGGGGAGTATTTAAAGGAGGAAGGCTTTTTGTCATAACATCTCCGTATTCAACAATAAGTACTGCACCTACTTCAATTGAATTGATGTCAACAGTATTGCCGTCTTCGTCTGTTACCTTTACATCATCGCTTTTGTTAAGACGAACTTCGCCGATAGCCTCATCTTCAAAAAGGATTTCATCCTCTGAAACTTCTGTTACGATACCTGTACCTTCATTTTTTTCAGATTCAGCAGTTTCTTCTGAACTGTTTTCATCTTCTGTATTTTCATTTTCAACAGCTTCGCCTGATACTATATCATCATCAACAGAAATATCTGCTCCTGTTATAATGTTTAATACATTGCCGTCTTCAGAAATTTCAAAGTTGAGAAGTTCTGTAATAACATCGGCAGGAATGTATGAAGCAGAGTCGATTATAACAGGTGCTCCGCTTAATTCCATAGGTGCAGTTTTGGCAAATGTATAAGCATTTTCGCCAATTGTGAATGTAATGTAAAGGGGTCCTTTGTTTGAAAGGATAACGGTTTTTGTGTCTGCTTCCCAGTCTACATCAAGTCCAAGAGCTTCTGCTACAGGTCTTACTGAAATGTATGTAACACCATTTTCAACGACTGCACTGCTGTCTGATATATTATTTCCGTCAATTGCTACTGTCATAGTGTTATCTGCAAGAGTCTGTGTACTCATTGCTCCCATAAGTGCTAATGCACATAAAAATTTTCTTTTCATAGTTATTTGCAACTCCTTTCATTGCCTAGTATATATTATTTTGCGACATAAGGCAATTACATAATTATTAAATTTGTTAAACTTTTAAGAATAATATTAAACAATAGTATTTAACAGCGAATAGAGGAGTAATTGTATTCATATATTAGGTATTAAGAATAAACAGATTTACAGATGCGGAGCAGTGGAATTTATGTTAAAAAAATGGATATTTATATTTTGTATGCTTTTTACGGTAAATTGCTGGGGCAGTGAAAATGAACCTGAAGTTAATGCACTTTCGGCAGTGCTTATTGATGCTGATACAGGGAGAGTGCTTTGGGGAAAAAATGAAAATGAACCTATGGCTATGGCAAGTACCACTAAAATAATGACAGCAATTGTTACTCTTGAAAATGCGGATATTAGTGAAAAGGTAACTGTGTCTAAAAACGCTACTCTTGCACCGCCTGTAAAAATGTATCTGAAAGAAGGAGAAGAGCTTACACTTGAACAGCTTTTGTATGCTCTTCTTATGCAAAGCTCAAATGATGCCGCAGTGGCAATAGCAGAGAAGGTCGGGGGAAGTGTTGAAAACTTTTGTGCCATGATGAATGAAAAGGCAAAAGAACTTGGATGCAGGGATACAGAGTTTGTAACGCCTAACGGACTTGACAAAGGTAATCATCATTCGACTGCCTATGATATGGCTATAATAGGTGCTTATGCTATAAAAAATGATGAATTTATAAGAATAAGCAATACAAGAAATATTTCATTTACAACTAATATGAAAAGCTATTCTATTGTGAATAAAAATCAGCTTTTAGACTCATATGAAGGGGCAATAGGTATAAAAACAGGGTTTACGGGAAAAGCAGGGCACTGTTTTGTGGGAGCGGCAAAAAGAGGAGATGTAACTCTTGTATCAGTTGTTCTTGCGAGCGGCTGGGGAACTGCAGGAAAAGCAAATAAATGGAGTGATACAAAGGAAATATTAAATTATGGCTTTGATAATTATAAAAAATATAGTATAATAGGAGATAAAGTTGATATATGCGTTGACAAGGCTAAGGTAAGTAAAACTACATTAAAATATGAAAACAGTATTGAGCTTCTTATGAAGGAAAGTGAAAGAAATACTGTTAGTTTTAAAAACAATATTCCTGAAATGATTGAGGCTCCTGTGCGTAAAGGAGAAAAAATCGGTACAAGTGAAGTTTATTTAGGAGATTTAAAAGTGGGCAGTATAAACTTGATTGCTACAGAAAGTATAGAAAAACACAGCCTTGGAAACAGTTTTGATAAAATTATAAAGGAGTGGCTAAAGTTTGTATGTTGATAAGATTACAAAAGTATATTGCGGAAGCACAGATAGCTTCAAGACGAAAGGCAGAAGAAATGATACTTGACGGAAGAGTATCAGTAAACGGGGAAATAATAAGGGAGCTTGGAACTAAGGTTGAAAGTGACAGTGATGTTGTAAGTGTAGACGGCAAAGAAATCCATATATGCGAAAAATTGATTTACATAATGCTTAACAAGCCTGAAGGCTGTGTTACAACGGTTAAGGATCAGTTTAACAGAAAAAACGTAATGGACTATGTAAGTGATATAAAAGAAAGAATATATCCTGTCGGAAGGCTAGATTATGACACATCAGGGCTTTTGATAATGACAAATGACGGAGATTTGACATACAGACTTACTCATCCGAAACACAATGTTGATAAAACATATATTGCTCATGTAGACAGAAAACCCGACAAAAAGGATATGGAAAAATTCAGAAAGGGAATTGTAATTGACGGCAGAAAAACAGCTGAGGCTGAAATTAAAATTATAAAAGAAGGAAAACTTACGGAACTTGAGATAAAAATAAGGGAAGGCAGAAACAGACAGGTAAGAAAAATGTGTGCCGCCATAAACTGCAATGTGGTAAAGCTTAAAAGAATTGCAACAGGTAAACTGGAGCTTGGTGAACTTGAAAAAGGTAAATACAGATACCTTGATAAAGATGAAATAAATTATTTAAAAAGTTTATAATTTTGGGTCTTTACCAAATGGTGTGGTTTTATAAAAATCCTCCGACAGCTCTGCCGAGCTGCCACCTCTTGGT
>CAZGIC010000166.1:0-3383 GCA_964526435.1 uncultured Lachnospiraceae bacterium
TCTCCGTCTATTTTATCAACAAGTACAGCACCAAGTCCCTGTATGCCATAGGCACCAGCCTTATCCATAGGTTCCCAGCTGTCAACATATTCATTGATTGTATCCTGTGACAAATCTCTGAAATAAACATCTGCACAGTCTGCAAAGTTTTCAATAAAAACCTTGCCGCCTACATAATAGTAAAGAGTAACGCCTGTATATACCTGATGTTTTCTGCCTGAAAGTGCTGTCAGCATTCTGACAGCGTCATTTCTGTCTTTGGGTTTTCCAAGAATTTTATTATCAAGTGAAACAATTGTATCAGCTGCAACGACTACAGTGTCATTTTCAGGCATTTCTTTGTCAAAGACCGCATCAGCTTTTCTTAATGATAATTCCATAACTATATCGGCAGGACTTAAAGCAGGGTCATAACTTTCATCTGTGTTGCAGGTTGAAACTCTGAAATCAAGCCCCACTTGTTTCATTAAATCTGAGCGTCTTGGAGATGCTGAAGCTAATATAATATCCATTTTATTTCCTCCTAAAAGCATTTCTTATAAATTATTCCGGCAATAAGCATACCTATAATGCCTGCAATTGTAAAATTTAAGTGAAAACCAAACTGAAGATATACAAAACTTAAGTCAAGAACAAAGGGCTGAATAAGACCGATTGTCTTGCCGTAGTTAAGCCATGAAAGCCATTCAGGAGCCTTTGTTGAGAGAGTGCCTAAAAAGCTTCCTATGATCAGACCTGAAATTAAAACAAGTAAAAATACTATGTTATATTTGTTTTTCATTGGTAAATTCCTTTCTTTTTTGTTGGTTTGTAATTAATGCCCGTTTAATATTTTAATGGAAAATTACATTCTTTTCAAGACTTTTATTGAAATATAAGGGGAAATAATTTATAATAATATAAATGATTTTGATTACGGGAGAAAGATGATGATATTTAATTCCTTTGATTTTGTAATATTTTTTATAATTGTAGTGTTTCTGCATTATACACTGCCTCATAAATTCAGATGGATAATGCTTTTGATTGCAAGCTGTATATTTTATATGTGCTGGCGTCCTGAACTTATACTCCTGTTACTGTTTTCAACATTTGCAAACTGGAGTATTTCACTGCTTATTGATAAACACAGAGAAAAGGCGAAAGGGCTTTTGATACTAAGCCTGATAATTAATTTCGGGCTTTTATTTATATTTAAATATATGATGTTTATTAATCATACATTTATGGATATATATAATTATTTCGGTTGGGAATATCCCATAAATGATTTTAATATAATTTTGCCGATGGGAATTTCATTTTATACATTTCAGGCAGCCAGTTATACAATTGATATTTATTGGGACGGATATAAGCCGGAAAAAAATTATTTTAAATTTACGTTGTTTATAACCTTTTTTCCACAGCTGGTGGCAGGTCCCATTGAAAGGGCGGACAGGCTTTTGGGGCAGTTGTTTACAGTGAAAAAAATAAATGTAAATAATTTCACTGAGGGAATTAAGCTTATGATAATGGGATATTTCAAAAAAATTGTTATTGCAGACAGAGCGGCAACTCTTGTGGATACAGTATTTAACAGTTGTACAGAGTATAATGGTATGTCTTTTATAATTGCAACGTTGTTTTTCTCTTTTCAGATTTACGGGGATTTCAGCGGATACAGTGACATTGCAAGAGGCTGTGCAAAAATAATTGGTATTGATCTTATGTATAATTTTGATAAGCCTTATTTTTCAAAAAGTATTAAGGAATTCTGGAGAAGATGGCATATTTCACTTTCAACATGGATAAGGGACTATATTTATATTCCTTTGGGAGGAAGCAGGTGCTCAAGAGGAAGAAAGTATTTTAACTTAATGGTGACATTTCTTGCAAGCGGACTGTGGCATGGTGCAAACTGGACATATGTGTTATGGGGAGGACTTCACGGAATGTTCCAGGTTATAGGAGATATAAAAAATACATTTATGCCTAAAATGGATAACATTATCATTAATTTTTTCAGAATTATAATAACATTTGTGCTTGTTGCATTTGCGTGGATATTTTTCAGGGCAAACACAATAAGCGATGCTTTTTATATAACGGGACATTTGTTTGACGATATTGGAAGAATTACAGACGCTCAGTATATTTATGAAATGTTTAATAATTTAGGCTTGCAGATTTTTGAAATATTACTTGTTGCAGGTGCAATACTGATACTTATATTTAGTGAAATGATAAGTTATAAGAGTGAGGATATTGACAAATTTATGGATAAAGTTCCCTTTGCATTCAGATTTGTTTATTATTATATTCTTGTAATAATTATATTTGGAATAGGGGTGTTTTCCGGTGGAGGACAATTTATATACTTCCAGTTTTAAAGAAAATATATTGTTTGTTTTAAAAACAATAATTTTTATTGCTTGTGCAGTACCTGTTATATACTTTTTGGGCAATAAATATTCTGTGGCGTCTACAGAAAATCTTGTAAACACTTATAATCAGAATAGATGGGACGAGTTTTATGCTCAGCCTGAAAACAGCATTGACATGGTGTTTTTAGGGTCTTCCCACTCATACTGTACATTTGATCCTCTTATTATTGATGAGGGATTAGGTACGAACAGTTATCAGCTTGGTATGCCTTTGCAGCACCTTGACTCAACATATTATACTCTGAGAGAGGTTCTGAATTATCAGCAGCCCAAGGATGTTGTGCTTGAGGTGTACTGGGATATGCTTGATGATGAGTTTGAGCTTACACAGGCGGGATATTTGTTTCAGGTTATGAGGAATGAGGAGCTTGAAAAGGAATATATTAAAGAGGTGTTCCCTTTAAGTGAAAAGGTGAAATATAATATAAATATATTCAGATACCAGGCAGATTACTTTGCTTACAGAAATTCTAAGCTTAAGGAAAAAATTGAAAATAATTGCGGCGTGTATACGCCTCAGACGGAAAAGCAGGAGGGTATAGAACAATATCGTTCAAAGGGGTATACTTACTGCAATTATAATATGCTTCCGGATGAATATGACAAGACAAATCAGTTTAAAAATACTGATGGCAAGGAATGGGAGCCGAAAGAAGCACAGCTTAAATATTTATATAAAATAATAGAGCTTTGCAATGAAAATAACATAAGACTTACATTTGTAACTGCACCTGTTGCAAATGTTTCTCTTGATTATATTGAGAATTATGATGTAATTCATGATTATATACAGAATATTGCTGATGAAAATGATATAAAGTATCTTGACTACAATATTGTAAATAAGGACAAGACATTGTTTGCAGATGAAAATTTCAGAGATGATGCACATTTAAATCACAGCGGTGTTGAAATTGCCGATGAGTATTTTATAAACTGGTATAAGGAAAATTATAA
>CAZGIC010000167.1:0-3293 GCA_964526435.1 uncultured Lachnospiraceae bacterium
ATAGGTGTGTCTATGACACACCTATATTTTCTATGGGAGTGTTTGAGGATTAGTATATTCTTTTATAAATTAATTAACAGATAAGAAAATCCTTAGTCAGACAAGACCTTACAGCCCTTTTAAAAAGGAGCCTTAGTTAGATTGAAATGTATGTGTAATTTATATGATTTTTTTGTTGATAAGAAATATTTTGAAATAGTGACGGAAAATATAAAAATATATTTTTAGAAAGGCTGGTATTATGATATTTGAATTGGATCAGATGGCGACGGAGCTTGCTTCTTATGATGAAAGTCTTAAGGAGCTTAGAGATTCTTTAAACATAGATGAAGCAAGGGAAAAGGTTGCAGAACTTGAAGAAATAGCAGGTGATCCTGATTTCTGGAATGATATGGAGAAAGCTCAGAAAACATTACAGCAGACAAAGCAGCTGAAAAATAAAATTGAAGGTTTTGAAAAGCTTAACAGTCAGTATGAGGATCTTATGACTCTCATTGAAATGGGGAATGAAATGGATGATGATTCCGTAGTTGATGAGGCAAAGGAATTACGTGTAGAATTTGAAGAAGAGTTTGAAAATTTGAGAATTTCTACACTTTTAACAGGACAGTATGATCACAATAACGCTATTGTTACTCTCCATTCAGGTGCAGGCGGAACGGAAGCCTGCGACTGGGTTTCAATGCTCTACAGAATGTACAGCCGCTGGGTGGAAAAGCAGGGCTTTAGCTTTGAACTTATGGACTACCAGGAAGGTGACGAGGCAGGTATAAAGTCAGTTACATTTATGGTAGAAGGTGAAAATGCCTATGGTTATTTAAAAGGTGAAAAAGGTATACACAGACTTGTAAGAATTTCTCCTTTTGATTCAAGCGGCAGACGTCATACTTCATTTGCAAGTTGTGATGTTATGCCTGAAATTGATGAGGATATTGAAATTGAAATAAATCCGGACGATTTGAGGATAGATACCTACAGAGCCAGCGGTGCCGGCGGACAGCATGTAAACAAGACGTCTTCAGCTATAAGAATTACTCATATTCCTACAAATATAGTGGTTCAGTGTCAGAATGAAAGAAGTCAGTTCCAAAACAAGGATATGGCTATGAAGATGCTTAAAGCTAAGCTTTATGAACTTAAGTTAAAGGAACAGGGCGAAATGCTCGAAGATATAAGGGGAGAAGTAAAGGACATAGCGTGGGGAAGTCAGATAAGAAGTTATGTTTTCCATCCTTACAATATGATAAAGGACCACAGAACAGGTGCAGAAACAGGAAATGTTCAGCCTGTTATGGACGGAAATCTTGAAATGTTTATAAACGCATATCTTAAATGGATCAATGAGTAATCGGGGGTATATGTATGAGCAGAGTTATGCTTTTTGCAGGACTTGAAGAAGGCATTTCTCTTTGTGAAAAGCTTTCGGGTCTTGATGTTGTTATTGATGTATATGGAGAATATGAAAGTATTGAAGAGGCTTATCCCCGTAAAAACAACATTCATATTCATATAATGGAGCTGAATATGGAAAATATAAGGCTTGAGTATGAAAAACTGGAGCCTGATGCTGTTGTAGACGGTGCCCATATTGCAGATGTGAGTATTCATGAGGCAATAAAGGAAATTGTGCCATCAAAAAGGTATATTAAGCTCAGAGAAGAACGTGAAAAACTGGACGTTGCCTACTGTGAAAGTATGAAAGATGTTGTTTCAGTGGTAAACAGAACAAGAAGCAACGTTTACTTTACTACGGGAACTTTGGGGCTTGATGATATATCAGGAATAATAGACAGCAGAAAAAGAGTGTATATTGATCTGCCTAAGGGGAATTCTTTTTTAAGACGTGCGGCATCAAGCGGAATAAGTGTGAGCAGGATAAACGATATATTTGACTATACAGAGGAAGAGCTTATAGGTATTATAAAAGATAACAGTATTAAATATATTGTTGTGAGAGAAGATGAAAGCCGTTTAAGAATGAAAATGATGTATTCTGCTGCAAAGAAAACCAATATTATAATGATAGTGCTGCGTGCTGAAGAGGATAGTTTTACTGTTGATGAGGTTATAGAAAAGATAAAGTCAATAGATACTATAAAACAGGTATACATTATAGGTGCAGGTGCGGGAAATCCAAAGAATATGACAATTGAAGCAGTTGAGGCTATTGAAAAGTGTGAAATTGTTATAGGCAGTGAGGAACTTATAAAGCTTTTGGGGATTAAGAATAAGGAACTGCATTTTGCTCAGGGTGCAGAGGATATTAAGGAATTTATTAATTCTCATTTTTACAACAGACTTGCTGTTGTAACCCAGGGTGATGTCTGCCTTTTAAACGGTATTGCAGAATTTATAAGGGCAATGAAAAATTATGATGTAAATGTTATACAGGGAGTATCATCAATTGCCTATCTTGCGGCAAGGCTTGGTATAGACTGGATAAACTGTATTACTGTTGACAGTGTGAAAGACAATGTGTTAAAAGCTGTTGCTGAAAACAGAGGTGTGTTTGTATTTACGGAAGGAAATACAAATTCAGTGCTTAAAATGCTTAAGGATAACGGTTTTGAAAATGTTGCCGTATGTGTTGCAGAAAGACTTTCTCTTGCTGATGAAAAAATAACAACAGGTTATGTGTATGAGCTTACAGATGGTGATTATGATGATCTTACTGTAATGTATTTTGAAAATCCAAAATACGGTAAGGCAAGCAGTGTTGTTAAAGATGAAAATCTTATTTCAGGTAATGTTCACATGTTAAATAAAAATCTAAGGGCTGTTGTAATGAGGGATCTGGATCTGAGAGCAAATGAAGTGGTGTATGATATAGGGGCAGGATGCGGTGCAATGACTGTTGAAATCGCTCTTATTTCAGACAGGAGCAGAGTTTATGCAATAGACAAGAATAGTAATGCTATTGATCTGGTTGAGAGAAATTGTGCACTTTATACTATAAGCAATGTTAGAACGGTTACCGGAGATGCTATGAGTGTTACAGGAAGTCTGCCTAAGCCTGATGCTGTTCTTATTGAAGGTTATGACGGAAATGTAGTTGACCTTGTAAGGTGCCTGGGAAGGCTTAACAATATACGTCTTGTAGTTGTTACAAGAAACTTTGAAGATGCTTATAAGCTTATTGAGCTTATGCATAAGAATTATTTTGAAAATATTGAGCTTAAGCAGATAAGTGTAAATGAGGGGAAAAATTACGGAAGAGGAACCCATATGGAAAATGAGGATACCTGCTTTATTATAAAGGGTGTCGGAGATATAGAAGGGTAAAATTTAATACG
>CAZGIC010000168.1:0-3214 GCA_964526435.1 uncultured Lachnospiraceae bacterium
CACTTGTGTAACGGGCAAAGCTTGGAACACAAAATGACGAAATTACCATTGTTAAAACTAACAATGCACTAATGATTTTCTTTTTCATACCTCTGCTCCTTTCATAAATAAAAGATAATATTTATATAATATTAATATTACCTTAATATTATATAAATATTATTTATTATAACATATAAATAATAAAAATATAGATGACATTTAATCCAAATTTAAAATCTATTTTTTGTGCATAATTTACAAAAAATTTCAACTCAGCTTTTATTTTTTTATATGTATATGAATTAGAGCGGGCAGAATATTCGTCCATCAGACTGTCAAAAATGACTTAACATAAATTTATAAAAAAACATATCAATTGATTTTCAATATTATAAATAGCCTTACCGTTATTCCGGTCAAATCTCTTTGCATGACTCTGATTAGATGTATTGAAATGCTCAAACGCTATACAATTTTTAATCTCTTATTATAAATTTATATATATATTTATATATATCAATTTATTTATACACAAATCACCATAATAAAACATTAACTTATACTTAATTAATATTTACGCTTATTCATATTGACAAATTAAGCTGTTATTAATATAATAGTTATAAAAATAACTATTATATTTTAAACTATTTACATGGAGTGAACTTTTTATATGATTTATGTATATGCAAAAGATTTTATTTATAATATAAGCAAAATAGTTAAACTCTACGAAAATATGCTTAAAGTAATATGTGAAGAATATGATCTTACTCTGGCTGAAGCAAAGATCATAAACTTTTTGTATTATTCTGACAAAAACGATACTGCTGCAGATATTGCAGAACTCACAGTACTGCAAAAGAGCAACATATCTCATGCAGTAGAGGGACTTTTTCAGAAATCATTGCTGAAACGGGAACAGGACAAATCAGACAGAAGAAAGATTCATCTCTCCCTTACTCCTGATGCAGATCCTATTATCCGTTCAATTGATGATTTATGGAAAAATTTCCAAAACGAAATTTTTTCCGGAATACCTGAAGAAGAGTTTAAAACTTTTCAAACTGTGAATAAAATAATACAAAAAAATATTTCAGAAATTATAGTTTAAAACAAAATAAGGAGATGATTATATGCAGGAAGTTAAAAACGATAACCCTTCCCCACCCAAAAAACCATTTATTTTTTATGCTGTTCTTTCAATAGTAATTATAATGCTTTTAAATGCATTAGTCTTTCCTTCAATGGTCAGCCGTTCTGTAATAGAAGTAGGATATGACAAATTTCTTGAAATGATAGATAATGATGAAGTACAAGAAATATCCTATGATGAATCATCAGGACAATTTGTATTCATCGGAGAAAGCGACGGCTACCCCGCTATATATAAAACAGGAATATGGCCCGATGACGGTGAACGTCTGTTACAGCAGTTAATGGAACACCCTGACATAGAGTTCAGAGCTGAGATCCCTACAGAGTCAAGCCCTCTTTTGAGCTTTGTATTAACATGGATACTGCCAATATTGTTCTTCTTTGTAATAGGTGAAGTTTTTTACCGCTGGATGGGCAAGAAAATGAAAAATCAGTTTCCGGGAAATAATACTATGTCCTTTGGAAAATCCGGAGCAAAAATATACGTTGCAGATTCCAAGACAGACGTTAAATTTTCCGATGTTGCCGGACAGGATGAAGCAAAAGATTCATTAATTGAAGTTGTAGACTTTCTTCACTCACCTGAAAAATACACTTCTGTAGGTGCAAAGCTGCCAAAAGGCATACTTCTTGTAGGACCTCCCGGAACAGGTAAAACACTTTTGGCAAAGGCTGTTGCAGGTGAAGCCCAGGTTCCTTTTTTCTCAATTTCAGGCAGTGAATTTGTTGAAATGTTCGTTGGTATGGGTGCTGCCAAAGTTCGTGATTTATTTAAGCAGGCAAATGAAAAGGCTCCATGTATAGTATTTATAGACGAAATAGATGCAATTGGTCAAAAGCGAAATGCCATAGGTACAGGAAGCAATGACGAACGTGAACAGACTCTTAATCAGCTTCTTGCTGAAATGGATGGTTTCGACGGACAAAAGGGCGTTGTTATTCTTGCAGCAACCAACCGCCCTGAAAGTCTTGACCCTGCACTTCTTCGTCCCGGACGTTTTGACAGAAGAATACCTCTTGAACTGCCTGATCTTGCAGGACGTAAAGCAATTCTTAAAGTTCACGCAAAGAAAATTCCTGTTTCCGACAATGTAGACTGGGATGTACTTGCCCGTGCAACTTCCGGTGCATCAGGTGCCGAACTTGCCAATATAATTAATGAATCAGCTCTGCGTGCTGTACGTGAAGGACGTAAAATAGTACTCCAGGAAGACCTTGAAGAAAGTATAGAAACCGTAATTGCAGGTGCTCAAAGAAAAAGTGCTGTTATATCTGAAAATGATAAAAAGATAGTTGCATATCATGAAATAGGTCACGCTCTTGTTGCTGCAATGCAGACTCATTCTGCTCCCGTTACCAAAATTACCATTATACCACGTACTTCAGGTGCTCTTGGCTACACAATGCAGGTTGACGAAGGTGAACGTGTGCTTATGAGTAAAAATGAAATACTTAACAAAATAACAACTCTTACCGGCGGACGCAGTGCCGAAGAAATTGTTTTCGGCGAAGACAATATAACAACAGGTGCATCCAATGATATTGAACAGGCAACAAAACTTGCCCGTGCAATGATTACACGCTATGGTATGACAGATGAATTTGATATGGTGGCACTTGAAACCATTCAGAATCAATATTTAGGAGGGGACTCTACCCTTACCTGTGCCGCAGATACTGCATCAAAAATAGATGAAGGGGTAATAAACGTAGTAAAAAATGCCCACGAAAAGGCTCTTAAAATTCTCCGTGAAAACGAGGAACAGCTTCACAAACTTTCAGCATATCTCCTTAAAAAAGAAACCATAACGGGAAAGGAATTTATGGATGTGCTTAATGAAGAAAAAAAGCCTGATACGATTTAACAAAATTATAAACACTTTATTATCTCATACTAAAGCAAAAAGTTATCATGGAAAATACTTGCATATTTTATAAACATATGGTGTTTCTTATATAAGTAATAAATGTAAATTAATTCTTGACTTTGCTCTGAAAATATGCTATTATAACTTACGTTAAAATTTAATAAAATTTTTAAAGGACAATAAATGTCGCTTATCTTATGTCGGAC
>CAZGIC010000169.1:0-3207 GCA_964526435.1 uncultured Lachnospiraceae bacterium
TAGAAACAAAAGACGGGGGAATGAAATGAGTAAAACATTGAAACATGCACTTTGGGTTTTTATGGCTGTAAATCTGTTGCTGTATGCACCCTGTGCAGTTGTGGGGATAGCGGATATCTTTGATTTGATGTTTGAGAGTGTTTACAGAATATATATATGGCAGTACAGAAGGTTTTTGATGTCTGTAATCCCTTTAGTGCTTACGAGGATTTTTTATGTAAATTATTTATTGTTTGTTATACTTGCTGTTTTACAGGGCTTTTATATACATAAATGTAAAGAATGTAAATACAAATATAATTATAAAATGCCGGGGAAAGAAAAAATTATTTATATTGTTGTTTGGGTAATACTGGTAATTGGTGTTTTATTTTGTGAACATGTATTTTGGGGTGCTATGTCAGTATAGTTATACTTGGAGGTTAAGTTATGAACAGAAAGATAGAATTGCTTGCTCCTGCAGGAGATCTGGAAAAACTGAAAATAGCCGTATTATACGGTGCAGATGCAGTTTATCTCGGAGGTACAAGCTTTGGATTAAGGGCAAAGGCTAAAAACTTTGACTATGAACAGATGAAGGAGGGTATTGAATTTGCCCATGAACACGGAGCTAAGGTTTATGTAACGTGTAATATTTTTGCCCACAATGAAGATTTTGAGGAGCTGCCCGGATATTTAAAGGAGCTTGAAGAGCTGGGGGCAGATGCCATACTTGTTGCAGACCCGGGAGTGTTTGCTGTTGCAAGAAAGACTGTGCCAAATATGGATATTCACATAAGTACACAGGCTAACAATACAAATTATCACACTGCTCTTTTCTGGAAAGATATGGGAGCAAAGAGAATAGTTATGGCAAGAGAGCTTTCACTTAAGGAAATAAAGGAAATTTCCCAAAATATTCCTGAGGAACTTGAAATTGAGGCTTTTGTCCATGGTGCAATGTGTATAAGCTACAGCGGAAGATGTCTTTTAAGCAATTATTTAAGCGGAAGAGATGCTAATAAAGGGGCATGTTCGCATCCATGCAGATGGCAGTATTATGTGACTGAAAAGACAAGACCAAATGAATATATGCCTATTGTTGAAGATGACAGAGGAACATATATTTTCAATTCAAAGGATTTGTGTATGATAGAGCATATTCCCGAGCTTATAGATGCAGGCATAATGAGCCTTAAAATAGAGGGCAGAATAAAGACATGTTTCTATGTAGGTACTGTTGTGAGAGCTTACAGAGAGGCTATTGATGATTATTTAAAGGACCCTGCTCTTTATGAAAGCAAGAAAGAGTATTATCTCAAAGAGGCTGCAAAGGCAAGCTACAGAGGTTTTACAACAGGATTTTATTACGGCAAGCCAAATGAAAATGAACAGATATATACAACAAGCTCTTATATAAGGACATATGACTTTATAGGTATGGTTATGGATTATGACAGTGAATCAGGTTTTGCTGTAATTGAGCAGAGAAACAAGTTTGTTGTCGGAGATAAGATTGAGTTTTTAAGACACAATGGTGAAATATTTGAAATGGCTGTTACCGAAATGTACAATGAGAACGGAGAAAGAATTGAAGAGGCTCCTCATCCTCAGCAGATAGTAAGGCTTAAGGTGGATAAGCCTGTTGAAAAGTTTGATATGATGAGAAAGGAAGCTGAAAATCCAATTACATTGGAATAGTAAAATGTAAGAGGGCAGAATATAAAAAGAGAGCCTGTTCTGAAAATTCATACTGTAAATATAAAATGGAGATGCTGAAGTTATCAGCATCTCCATTTTTATGGAATTTATGTATTTTGGAAGTTAAATTATCAGAAATCAACCTCAGTGCCGTAGTAAACGCAATTAAAGAGTTTTTCCATAACCTCAGGAGTAATTTCTCTTGGGTTGGAACCTGTACAGGCATCGCCAACTGCGTTCTTTGAAATTTCAGCAACTTTTTCTTTAAATTCGTCTTCATTTATGCCGAATTCTTTAAGTGATTTAGGTATATTCATCTGCTTGTTAAAGCTGTCAATTCTTGAACGGAGAGTTTCGACACATTCTGCATCTGTACCGTCAATACCGATACTTCTTGCAATGTCTGCATATCTTGCTTCAGCAACCTTTGCATTATACTTGATTACATATGGAAGGTACATAGCGTTTGCACAGCCGTGGGCAATATGTCCTGTTGAGAAAGCTGCACCTGTCTTATGAGCCATTGAATGAACAATGCCAAGTAAAGCATTACTGAAAGCCTGACCTGCAAGACATTGTGCATAGTGCATCTGTTCTCTTGCTTCCATATCTCCGTTATAAGATTTAACAAGATATTCATTAACCATCTGAATTGCCTTAATAGCCAGTGGATCTGTAAATGGACTGTTAAGTGTAGATACATAAGCTTCAATAGCGTGAGTAAGAGCATCCATACCTGTGTAAGCAACAAGACTAGGAGGCATTGTTTCAGCTAAAGCAGGATCTACAACTGCAATGTCAGGGGTAATGTTAAAATCAGCAAGAGGATATTTGATACCCTTTGAGTAATCTGTAATTACTGAGAAAGCTGTAACTTCTGTTGCAGTACCTGAAGTAGAAGGAATTGCAAGGAATTTTGCCTTCTGTCTTAATTCTGGAAAACTGAAAGGTGTAATAAGCTGTTCAAATGTGCAGTCGGGATATTCATAAAATGCCCACATTGCCTTGGCAGCATCAATTGGAGAACCTCCGCCCATTGCAACTATCCAGTCAGGCTCAAATTCTCTCATTGCAGCTGCACCCTTCATAACTGTTTCAACAGAAGGATCAGGTTCTACACCTTCAAAAAGAGCTACTTCCATACCTGCTTCTTTGAGGTAAGACTCAACTTTGTCAAGAAAACCGAATTTCTTCATTGAGCCTCCGCCTACAACTATAATTGCTTTTTTACCTTTGAGAGTTTTTAAAACTTCAAGGGCATCCTTTCCGTAATATAAATCTCTTGGTAAAGTAAATCTCATCATTTTAACAACCTCCATTCAAAGATAACTATGTTAATATTTTAACAAGGATTATTATAGCACTTTTAATATTAAAAATCAATATAAAAAAACAAAAATTTAACAAATATTTTTATTGCATTTTATTTACATAATAGTTATAATAACCTTAATAATTATTGAAAAATTGCAGAAGCGGAAAGTGATATTACTTTTGACAGGGAGCTGTGTATAGTTTCCTATGAAA
>CAZGIC010000170.1:0-3193 GCA_964526435.1 uncultured Lachnospiraceae bacterium
TTAAATTTTTTCATAACAATTTTTCATAACAAATCCTTTCAAAAAAGAGCTTACCGGAGAATATTTTACTCTGATAAGCTCTTTTAATGTTCAACAATATTTGGTATGGTCATTACCATAAACTTCATATAGGCTCCCTTTTAAGGGAGCTGTCAGCCATAGGCTGACTGAGGGTTTTATAAACCACATCATTTGGTAAAGAACCGAAAGTGCTAAAGAGCTGTCAAGCGTAAGCTTGACTGTTAGTGAAATTTGGCAAAGTCAAATTTTGCGATATGAGGGTTTTATAAACCACACCATTTAACAAAGCCTTTTTAATTATGTACCCAAAGACAGTAAATCAGGCATTCCCTATCAATATATTTCCTGCTCCAGATTATTAAATTCAGGAGTATCAAAAAATTCCTGTAATGTTATTTCAAAACCGTCACAAATCTTTTTTATTGTTACAACTCCCGGATTTTTACTGTTCCCATTAGGATTAATTATGTTTTTAATTGTCGAAGAGGGCACAGCCGAAATATTTGCAAGAGCATTAATCGATAGTTTTCTTTCCTCACAAAGTTTTAAAATTCTAAGTGCAACAGCTTCTCTTGTGTTCATAACATCACCTCAGACCATATATGGACTTTTTGACTTAAAACAGGTATAATACAGTTATAAGTGATTAATTATTGTAATTATCATAGAAAGCTAATTTACAGAAAATTTTTCACACACCCCAAATTTTTCACACGCCCCCTCTAACTTTATTGGTACAACTTTACATAAAAGCAAAAGCATTTTTATCTTCATACTTATATTCATTATTATTGTAATATTCAAAAATCTTTGTTCCCATAATTTCCATTTCATAAACATCGATTTTATCCAGCAATTCTCTATATTCATTATTCTGAAACCAACTAATACCTTTACACATCCCCATTGTACCCAACATTCCACCAACTATTCCACCAATTACAACTCCATGTGGTCCAAAATTCTTACCCAAATTCGCACCAATAAACATACCTGCAACGCCTCCGGCACTGGGCAGGGTTACATCCACAAGAGTCATTTTAAGACTTCTTCCTGTAGAAAATCCTCTTTTTTTCAAGTCATAAAAATTATATACCGAAAAGATTGCTACTAAAACACATCCGGAAATAGTTTGTACCTGTATAGGGGACTTTACAAAGTTCGATACCACCCTTCCAACACCATATGTCCCCCCACCAATTGCCACACCTTTGCCTGCCGCCGTTAAGAAACCCTTCCAGCTAAGATTATCTCTGTTAAACCATAAATATACAGCGGCACTTATAGAAGCAGCAGCTAGTATTGATATTCCTAAACCTGTTGCTTCTTTTTTTAACCCAGCCTTTATTTTCTCTGCATAAACACTTTCACCCCCCTCATTTTTTTGCGTTTTTAATAAATCTTTAATTTGATTTTTATCAATACAGCTATTCCCATTTTTATCCCTTCCTATGGCGTTTGCTAACTCCAAAGCTTCTTTTCTGCTCAATGGAGTTGACTCTGCACCTGCAGACCCCCTTATCCTGTCAGTTAATAAACCATTAACTTTATCTTGATGATCTGCCGCAGCACTTCGTCCTTCCAAACGATTTTTATAGGCTTTATTGCTTAGGTAGTCTTGTCCTTGTTTTAATTGATCTGAAGGAATCACTCTCTGCTGTTTGCCATAACCCGGGTCCAATTGTGCATTAACGCTTTTTTCCGGTGTTGAATAATATTTAAGACTTGCTTCACTCTTACCAGAATCATATAATATATCAGCTGAATTTTTCACATGACTTCCAGGAGGACGAGCTTTGTCACCAATATTTTTTATTGCTGCATCCAGATTATATGTATCGGCAACAAAATTTTCTGCCATATATCCTGCTCTTTGAGAAGCTGTATTATTTATATATTTATTTCCTGTCTTTACAAGATCATTAACTAATTTATTATAGGCTTCATTTACATTGGCAGAATAAACTGCACTATCATAAGCTATATTTGAATTTATAACAATAGAGCTTTCGATTACTACAGCACTTTCCCCTCTATACCCGGATTTTCTTATTCCGCTATTATGTGAATATATATTTGATATATTTTCATTTGAAATTTTTTCACTCTGGCTCCACTTATTTATGTTATTATTAACTGATGTATTCCTTTTACTTATAAAATTGTTTAAATTTTCAGCCGATTCTACATCTATGTTATATAAGTTTTGCAAAACTGAAACCGTTCTTCTCTTCCTCATAAACAATAACACCTACTTTTTTTCTAAATCTCTGCTTTCCACCAACCACTCTGTCATTTTGTACTTAGTTTCATCATCAACTTTACTAAATATATATTGATATACATAATTATAATACATAGAAGTTTCTTCAAAAAGGTTATACTTATTCATAGAAAAAAGTCTGTATAATATAACATTTTTTAAAGTATAAACATTTTCATACATAATATATTTTTTTTCATTCAATTTAAAATCCTTTAAAACCCCTCTATACCTGTAAATGGCTATTTTATTGTCATTTATCATTTTTTTATTTTGTATTTCTGTTAATTTATTTATTAATTCCCCATATTTTATTCCTTGTTCTTCATTTAAAAAATCCTTATTTATACCCTCATCTATTTTACTAATCTCCAAAAGTAAACTTTCAAATTTTTCATCTTCAGATATATTTTCATTAAGCTCATCAATTTTTTCATCAATTTCATTTAAATATTTTTCATTATCTTCCTCAATAATTCTATTTGCCTCTTCATAAAGTTTATTTTCATCATTATCAATTTCTGTACACACATCATTTATTTTCTTTTGTACATCATTTATAAAATTAAGGATTTCTTCATTTAAATCTGTATTTTCGCTAAACAATGTTAAGCCTTCAATAGCTTCATTTGCATACATTTTTCTCTGTTCAACATCTTTACTTTCCATTGCTAAATACAAATTTAAATCAATAAATTCCTTAAAAACATTTTTATCCCCAACATTTTTATTGAACAGATTTTTAATAACAATATATGCGTTATTCCAATTTTTTTCACTTAATAATTTTTCATATAATTCACTCGTCATATTATAATCCTCCTCACATCACCTGAACCAAATCCCCCTGACTTCTCAGCCACATATCAACACCATCGCCAAAAACCTCCGCACTTATTATATAGCCCT
>CAZGIC010000171.1:0-3180 GCA_964526435.1 uncultured Lachnospiraceae bacterium
GTGCTACAAACCTTAAAGGCACCATTGTAGAATTGCTCTCACTTTGTATATACGGGATAGCATCCATTTCATATTCATTATCATCTATTGTGATAATATTACTTCCTATAGTGACCTTTACCTGGCTAAATCCAACAGACTCTTTTTCTGTTTCATCTTCTGTTGTGATTTCTGTTGATGCTTCCTCGGTAGTAGTTTCATCATAATTTATCACTTTAAGACTTGATGCACCTGCTCCGCTGCTTCCACCTGATGATACTCTTCTTGTGGTAGTTTCTGTTTCATCTTTGGTCGTTGATTCCGTTTCTTCTATTACTGTGTTATTGCTGTCAGCTATTACTTTATCATAAACACCGTCATTATCACTGTCCTCTTTTACAATTAAATTGTCATCATCATTTGTAATAAGAACAGATGTCTTATCAGAATTAAAAATAAGTTCCTTGGTTTCTTTATCATTATTAGCAGTAACTTTGATATTGCTTAACTCTTCTCCTTCAAATAAGTAACCTTCATCCGTAATCTGCAATGATGGATTTTCAGCTTTTTCACCTTCAACAGTTACAGTGTACCAGGGTAATGATGTATAGCCGTCATTTGCAGTCAGCTTTAAAGAGTAACCACTTACATTATCTTTCAATTGAACACTGCCATCATGATCAAAATTTATTCCTTTTGCATTATCTGCTTTTACAGCTAAATAATAATTTAGATACATTAGAGAAATATCAAATTCTGTTAAATATTCAGCTGTAATATTATAGTTTTCATCATTATCTAATTTAACATTATAGTATTTTTCTGAAGAATTGACATCTGCAATGTCAAAAAAACCAGAAGTATTATCATCTGATACTCCATTTTCACTTATTCCAAAATCCACATAATTATTGTACACTTGTAAACGTTTCATATCTTGGCTTAATTTTACCCTTAACCACGCTGAATAATTCTTGCTCATATTTTCTATATCTTTCAAATTAATAATACTAACATCATTTACTGCTCCCACAAAACTTTCTATATTATAAGGAGTATACCAACCATTATATTTAATCCCAAAGCTATCATAATGAGTTCCATATGCAAAATATAAATAGTTACTATCATTTACTGTAACCGCATTTGTTCCCTCAGAAACAGTAGAATTAAAAAATATTCTGGTTTCTGTATCAGGAAAATTAGAGTCATATATTAACAAACAAGAGTTATAGGAATTTTCATCTATATTGCTAAAATCAACAGATTCATCTATATGCTGATAATCATAGCAAACAACCGCATGTAAACCACCATCTTTGAATCTTAAAATCAACAAAACAGGAGTGCCACTTATAGATACAAGCCTTGCTTTATTTGCTATATCCTCTAGCTGTTGCTCTATTGTTTTTTCTGATAATGAGAATAGTTCTTCATTTATTCCTGGTAATCGTTGTGTTAACTGATAGTAACTTATTGTTTCATCAGCATCTTCTAAAGCAATATCATGTATACATTCTGCACCACTGCTGATTTGTCCTGCACTGGTTTCGCCTGCTTTTGCAAGTATTGCTGTTACTGACATTCCGTAGCAATGACCTCCTTTTCCCATAACTTTTACGGCATCCTTTAAATTTTCCTTCAAAGTATTATCATCCAATGTTTGCAGCAACCCTTCAAAGGTAACATCATCAATATTAAGTCCATCTGAGCCATAATTTTCAAAACTCCATGTATCTTTTGAAATATCTAATCTTAAATCACCATTATAGTATCCGTCAACAAAAATTTGATGCTCTACATTCATGGAAATTAAGTCGCTTGCATTAACTTGAATTATTATATTATATGTTTTATTTTCCTGTTCCTGCATTATTCCAATGTTCCATGTAATTTCCTGACTTGTTTTTCCTTCTAAAGTCTGTATAGTTTTTGATGCACTTTCACCATCAGATAATTCCACATTCTGAGGTAATTCTAAATTTAATTGGATATTTTCAACAGCTTTATTATTTGGATTATTTATAACAGCTTTAACAACATATTCCTGTGCCAAAAAATTATATATACACTCATGGGTAATTACAACTTCCAAAGGATTCAAGATAACATCTGCAATCTTTGTAAACTGCTCAATTAAACTATCCACATCTTCAGCATAAAAAAATCCGCTGTTCTGTATACTTTCCATAAAAGTTCTGGCAGAACTGTTGTTGCCAAAATACACAGAATATATATTATATTTATCTGCAACATTATCATATGCAGCCTTTGCAGTTGTATCATTATCTGGTTCACCATCTGACATTATAACAATACTCTTAACCGAACTGTCATTCCATGACTCTGCAAATATATTATCTGCTGTAACAATACCTCTATCAAGAGGCGTTCCTCCACTGCCATACAAAGAATTGATATTTGTTGTCAATTCTTCTATATCATTAGAAAAATCATATCTGATACTTTTTGCAAAAGCTACTATGCCAATTCTATTATTAGAATTGGCTTCTAAAATAGTTTCGCAAAATTTAACAGATGCCTCTCTTAATATTCTCATCTCACTTGATGACATGCTTCCAGAATCGTCAAGAACCAAAACTATATCCTGTAATGTATCTTCGCTATTTTGTTCACTGCTCATTGCAAATGTACTTATGCTATAATCATTTGCAATAATACCACTTCCGGAAACCACATCATCGTTCACAGTACTGCTTTCCGTATCTGCCCATGCAAAAGACAGATTCAATGCCTGTAAAATCATTACAATGCTCAATATAAAACTGATCAGTTTAAGATTTTTTCTCATATAAATCATCTCCTTTTTTGTTTTTTATTTTATAAACAATATCTTCTATAAACAGTAAATATTAATTTATCATCAATATTTGCTACCCTATCGCCCAAAAACTATCTTTTTTAAAATAAACATATAAACTCTCACAATACATATTTTATAAATTTTAATTAAACACCCTCTTTCGATTTATAATAACAGGACATAAATATGATAAATCCGCCTGCAATCATAAATATCAGCCTGATACTGCCTGTTTATCTGAATTTATTGTAACTGTTTTTGTATCCGCATCCCAGTTCACATCAGCCCCCAGAGCCTCAGATATAAACCTTAATGGCACCACTGTACTTCCGTTTTTATTTGCAACTGCATTTGACAATGTATATCTTTCGCCATTG
>CAZGIC010000172.1:0-3142 GCA_964526435.1 uncultured Lachnospiraceae bacterium
AGGGTAAAATAAACACCCTCTGGGAGGGTGCCCTTGACATACCTGATTTTGGATGCTATAGTACAGTTATCGGTGATTAAGCAGAAGTCTGCTTAACCACCATATAATTAATTATTGTAATTATCATAGAAAGCTAATTTACAGAAAATTTTTCACACGCCCTAAAGTGTAACCAATCATTGACACTTTAACAACTTTTGTGAAATGTAAAATTAATTTATTCTTGACTTTTCATATACATATGAGTATAATTATATTGGTATTCATATTATGCACCCATAGTTAAACGGATATAATAAGCCCCTCCTAAGGGCTAGTTCCGGGTTCGATTCCCGGCGGGTGTATTTCCTTTATATATAAACGGCAGAAACATTCAGTATGAAAGTTTCTGCCGTTTAATTTGTTTTTATCCTATAAAGACATAGTATATAAATTATTAATATAGAAAGTTTTTTATATTGCTTTATAATTAATTACTTACACATTTCAAATATTTTTACAATATCATCTGCGTCAAGATGATAATATGAACGGTTTGAAATTCCGCTTACCCTTACTGCTTCTTCTGCCATTATGCGGAATTTTTCACTGCCAATACCGACTTCACTAAGTTTAGAAGGTATTCCTAAAGATTTAAAGAACTCTTCTGTTTTATTAATTGCCTCATTTGCCGCCTTATACTTGTCACTTTCAGTAATATTCCACACATTTGCCCCGTACATTGCAAATCGGTCAACTGTTTTATCGCAAAGCACATATCTCATCCATGCCGGTGTAACAATAGCAAGCCCCACACCATGTGTAATATCATAATAAGCACTTAATTCATGCTCAATGGGATGACAGGACCATGCTCCTCCCTTGCCCATAGTAAGTAAATGGTTAAGTGCTATTGTACTTGCCCACATAAGATTTGATCTTGCCTCATAATCACATGGATTTTTTAAGGCAATCGGTGCATATTTAATACAGGTTTTCAGCACACCTTCACTTAATCTGTCTGTAATAAACGCTTCATCATTGGGCTGAAAATATTGTTCCAAAACATGGGACATTATATCAACCGTACCGGCAGCCGTCTGCTTTGGCGGCAAAGTATATAAATATGTAGGGTCACAAACAGAAATAGCGGGATAAAGCAATTCAGATGACAACTCAAGTTTTTCATTAGTTTCTGTATTGCTGATAACAGCACCACAGTTCATTTCAGAACCTGTTGCACAAATTGTAAGTACAACAGCAATGGGAAGTGCCTTTGTGACCGTTGCTTTCTTAATAACCAGGTCCCATGGATCGCCGTCATAATAAGCTCCTGCTGCAATATTCTTAGAAGCATCAATACAGCTTCCTCCTCCGACAGTTAATATAACATCAATGTTATTTTCTTTACAGATTTCCACACCCTTACGCACTGATCCGATTTTAGGGTTAGGTTCAATTCCTGCCAGTTCATAAATATCAAAATCCTTTAGCAGTTCGTAAACTTTGTCATATAAACCTGTTTTCTTTATACTTCCGCCGCCATATACAAGAAGCACCTTTTTACCAAATTTGGCTAATTCTTCAGGAAGACACTCTATCTGATCTTTTCCAAAGCGAATATCTGTTGGTACCCAAAATTTAAAATTATTCATAAAATCACCTCAGCATTATATTTTTGCTTTAAACCTGTCCTAATGCAAGTTAGTACGTTTTCTCCTTTATATACATTGTTTGGTGTAATCAGATACCCCATACTAAGTTCTTATATCCACACCATATTTCAGAGGTGTTACACAGCCACGGACATCATGACCATCAGCTATCATAACGCATTCAGTGCATTTCCTTAGCACATATCAGGCTTATCCCAAAGATGTAATGGAGTACCAAGCCCTAATTCAAGAGCCCTCTTATAGCAAACACTGCCCCATGCAACATCCTCCACAGGCATTCCTCCGACAGAATATACAATTATCTGATCATCAGACTCTCTTCCCGGTCTTTTTCCGTAAATAATGTCTGCCAGATCATAAATATCACTTTTATCAATAACTTTATCATGTATCATATCCGTAAATTTTGAACCTATAATATTGTTTGCACCAAAGCTTGGATATGGGAATTCTTCCGCCCATGATTCATAAAGCTGAATATTATCAACAACCAGCTTGCACTTTTTTGCAAGAAATTCATTATCTGCATCAAAAGCACTTACACCTATTATCAATGCACCCTTTTTAACCCATTCACCTTTAACATAGGGATATGTTGAAGGGTCTGTATTGCTTGAATTTGTAAAATTAACTATATCGCTTCCTTCTACCAGTTCCTGAATACTGTCTACAGCCTTAATACTTGTAAGCTGCGGATATTTTTCACCTGCAAATTCAATAAATTCGTCCAGAGATTTTTTACCCCTTCCCTTGACCTTAAGGGTTTTGATACCTGGACAAGTAGTCATTATTGCTTCAAGTGTAGTTTTGCCCATAACACCTGGACCACATATTCCACATACCTCAGCATCTTTTCTAACCAAATATTTAGCCCCGACTCCCGGTATTGCTCCAGTTCTATACGCACTTAATAAATTGGCACTCATAAGACAAAGGGGTGCTCCTGTATCCTTATCATTAAGCATTACCATAAGAATTGAACGTGGCAAACCACATTTTTTATTTGCAGAATTTGAGCCATACCATTTCATACCTACCAGATCAAAAGATCCTCCTAAATATGCCGGCATTGCCATAAATCTTCTGTCCTCCCCAACATCCTTTGGCATATTGGGGAAAGGTGAATTTTTAGGGAATGATACCTGAGCTCCATGGGAATTGTGATTGTCACCTGCCATAACATAATCACCATTATTAAGGCATTTGATAACTTCTTCCATTGCATCAATACAGCCTTTCATATCTTTTACTCCGGCATCGATCATGTCCTGTTCACTTAAAAAAATAAAATCAATTTTTGGATATTCCATAATTTCTCCTCCTTGCTGCTAAAAAAATAAATAAGCGATGAAATATAAAAAACATCATCACTTTTGTTATACTAAATTTACACCAAATTATAATTTAATTCAAGTGCCGTCAATTACCATTAACATACTACCTTTAAAGACAAAATACTGTTTTAGTGTTATTTTTATGCAGAAAAT
>CAZGIC010000173.1:0-3126 GCA_964526435.1 uncultured Lachnospiraceae bacterium
TTCAAAAAACAGCCCGTCTGAATTTTGAATGGGGAGATTTTCAAATATATATTAAGCCGGACTGACAGGGGACAGGCTCTTAAATATTTTCAGAAGAACTGAAATGGGGTCTGATATTGTTTAATACTGCAAATATTAAAAGGGAGAGGAAAGAAAAATCAGAGTTGGAGAATATGAATAATAGAAAGGGGAATAAGGAAAGGCGAAAAATACCTTTGCCATTGTGTCATATTGGTCATAATCAACAAATGATGAGGTGATTTAATGATAAAGAAAATTCTGGCGGTTATGTTTTTTTGCCTGCTTTTTCCTTGTGTTGTTTGGGCTGATACTGTTGAAAGGTACCGTGGAGAAAGCAGTGTTGATGATAATATTGTGTATTTTGATTTGTTTAATTATCAGGGAACCAATTATTTTTCTATAAGGGATATAGGGGCTTTGCTTAATGGAAGTGAATGCTCTTTTTCAATTGAGTATGACAATGATAAGGATATTGTAATTGTAAATAAAAATGAAGATTATGTATCAACGGGTACAGAATTTAATCAAAGTATAGGAAAGAAAAAAACAAAAAGAAATTCAGATACAATATATGTAAAATCAGAAGATGTTGAATTTACACTAAAAACTTATTATATAAACAACAGAAATTACATAGCATTGAGAGATATTTGCAATATAATTGATTTAAATATTAAATGGGATGTGGATTACAAAAAAATTACACTGTGGTATTATAATGATATGGGAGAAGAAACAGATGTATGCAGTATTACTGTGCTTCCGCCTGTAATTGTAGATGCAGCCAGGCCTATGGTTGCACTTACATTTGATGACGGTCCGTCAGTCAATACAGACAGAATTCTTGATATTCTTGAAAAGTATAACGGAGTGGCTACTTTTTTTGTTACGGGGGATAATGCCTCTAAATACGGAGATGTATTAAGGAGAATTGTAAATGAAGAAAGTCAGATTGGCAATCATACATATGGACATTTAAGGCTTACATTACTTTCTGCAGAAGAAATAAAGTCACAGATAAACCGTGTGCAGGAAATTGTGGCAAGTGCAACAGGTATTTATCCGACTGTTGTGAGACCACCTTACGGGTCATACAATGATTTTGTGAAATCAAATGTGGATTTAAAGATGCTTAACTGGAGTGTGGATACCCGTGACTGGGAAACAAGAGATGCACAGAGTACATATGATAAGGTTATAAATACACTGGCTGACGGAAATGTTATATTAATGCATGACCTTTACAGCCAGACTGCCGATGCTGTTGAAAAAATTGTGCCTGAAATTATAAGCAGAGGGTATCAGCTTGTTACTGTTGATCAGCTTATATATGCCAAGGGAACTGTAAAGGGACAAATAAAATAAACAATCTTATAATTACTATTGAAATAATAGGAAAGTAGTGCTAAAATATAACTGTGTATATATGTTTTTTAAGCTATAAAAATACAGGAACGGAGGAAAGTTATGCTGGAGCTTAAAAATTTGAAGTGGAGCGTGCCTGACGGGGCAGAAATAATTAAAGATATAAGTCTTGAAATCCCTTCAGGAAAGCTTGTTGTAATAACAGGACCTAACGGAGGAGGAAAGACATCTCTTGCCAAACTTATTGCAGGACTTGAAAAGCCTGAATCAGGTAATATAATTTTAGACGGTGAAGATATTACAGAACTTAATGTTACAGAAAGAGCTAAAAAGGGTATAAGCTATGGTTTTCAGCAGCCTGTACGCTTTAAGGGAATAACAGTAAGGGATCTGCTTGAGCTTGCCGCAGGCAAAAAACTTGAAGATAAAGATATTTGTTCTCTCCTGGGAAAAGTGGGACTTTGTACCCATGATTATATTGACAGAGAAGTAAATGCCAGCCTTTCCGGCGGTGAAATAAAAAGAATTGAAATTGCTACAGTACTTGCAAGAAATACAAAGTTTACTGTTTTTGACGAGCCTGAAGCAGGTATTGACCTCTGGAGTTTTAATGAGCTTATAGATGCTTTTATTGGTATAAAGGAAAACTATGAGGGTACACTGCTTATAATATCCCATCAGGAAAGAATACTTAACATTGCCGATGAAATAGTTGTTATTGCAGGGGGAATGGTTCAGAACAGAGGTACTAAGGAAGAAATTATGTCTACTCTTCTGGACGTTTCAAATGCAGGCAGCTGCTGTATGTAGGGAGGTGCCGTAAATGAATAAAATAACTGAAGAAATTTTAAAAGTTGTGTCCGATTTTAAGGGCAGTTTTAATGGTGCCTTTAATATAAGAGAGGACGGCTTGTGTGCAGGCAGGTCATCATCTGAAAATATCAAGATAGAAAGCAAGGAAGATAATCCCGGCATAAATATAATAATTGCTCCCGGAACAAAGGGGGAAACTGTATATATTCCTGCCTGTGTTACTAAGGGAAATGTAAATGATGTGGTTTACAATGACTTTTTTGTAGGTGAAGGTGCTGATGTGACTATTGTTGCAGGCTGTGGCGTCCATACTGATGACGGACACGATGCAAGACATAACGGTATTCACAGATTTTTCCTTGAAAAAAATTCAAGTGTGCTCTATAAGGAAAAGCATATTGCTACAGGAAAGGGAACGGGACAAAAGAGCATTGACCCTGTTACAGAATGTACTTTAGGTGAAAATGCCGTTTTGACAATGGATACAATACAGCTTAGAGGCGTTGACAGCACAGACAGAAAAACTAAAGGTGTTCTGGGCAAAAATGCAAAGCTTATTATAAAGGAAAGAATACTGACTGACGGTGAAGAAAAGGCAAAAACTGACTTTGTTGTTTACCTTGAGGGTGAGGACTCAGGGGTTGACCTTGTTTCACGTTCTGTTGCAAAGGGAAATTCAAGACAGGAGTACAGTTCTAAAATCGTTGGCAAAAGCAGATGTACGGGACATTCTGAGTGTGATGCCATACTTAGTGAAAACGGTGTTGTGCTGGCAGAACCTTCTCTTGAGGCGGAAAGTCCTGATGCAGCCCTTATACATGAAGCGGCTATAGGTAAAATAGCAGGTGAGCAGATTTTAAAATTGCAGACTCTGGGACTTACGGAAGAAGAGGCTGAGGAAAAGATAATTTCGGGATTTTTGAAGTA
>CAZGIC010000174.1:0-1876 GCA_964526435.1 uncultured Lachnospiraceae bacterium
GAGGAGTTGAAACTTATAAATTTTTAAAGTAACTTTTACTTCCGGTTCCTGATTCCTGACTCCACATTATTTTATTAGCAGTTTTCAAAAGCAAAAAGACAGCACTGTTGTTACAGTACTGTCTTTTATTTAATTTATTTTTTAGCAGTTTCCGTCTTCATCGCAGAATTCAACTTTTTTGCCTGCAAGAATCATATTTGTGGTTCTTACGGCACACATTTTGCCGCACATTGAACATGTGTGTCTTTCAGCAGGAGGAACGCTTTCATAATATTCTCTTGCTTTTTTGCCGTCAACGGCTATGTCGAACATTTTGTCCCAGTTAAGTCTGTGTCTTGCATGAGCCATTTCGTTGTCCTTATCTCTTGAGTGAGGAATCTTTTTGGCAATGTCTGCTGCATGAGCTGCAATTTTACTTGCAATTATGCCGTCTTTAACATCATTTTCATCAGGCAGTCTTAAATGTTCGGCAGGAGTAACATAGCAGAGGAAATCTGCACCGTTAGCTGCTGCAATAGCTCCGCCTATGGCTGATGTAATATGGTCATAGCCCGGGAAAATATCTGTTACAATAGGTCCCAAAACATAGAAAGGTGCATTGTGGCAAAGCCTTTTCTGAAGTTTCATATTGGCTGCGATTTCGTCCATAGCCATATGTCCCGGACCTTCTACCATTACCTGAACATCTTTTGCCCATGCTCTTTCTGTAAGATGTCCAAGTTCAATAAGCTCTGAAATTTGTCCTGAATCTGTTGCGTCGTCAATACATCCGGGTCTTAATGCGTCACCAAGAGATATTGTAACATCGTACTTTCTCAGTATTTCAAGAACGTCATCATAAAATTCATAAAATGGGTTTTCGTTGCCTGTCATTTCCATCCATGCAAAGAGAAGGGAGCCTCCTCTTGAAACTATGTTCATCATTCTGCCTTCTCTTTTAAAGGCTTCAACTGATCTTTTGTTGATGCCTGCATGTATTGTCATAAAGTCAACGCCTTCTTTAGCGTGAGCTTCAACAACTTCAAGAAATTCCTGAGCGGTTATTTTCATAAGATCTTTTTCAAGATAGCCAATAGCGTCATACATGGGCACAGTGCCTATCATAGCAGGTGACATAGCTATAAGTTCTTTTCTGAATGTGTTTGTCTTTCCGTAATTGCTCAGATCCATAATTGCTTCGGCACCATATTCAATTGCCATTTTAACTTTGTTCATTTCCATGGTGTAATCTTTGCAGTCACCTGAAATGCCAAGATTTACGTTGATCTTGGTTCTCATACCCATACCGATACCTTCAGGGTTTAATGAGGTGTGATTAATGTTTGCAGGAATACATACAACACCTTTTGCCACAAGGTCCCTTATTTCTTCGGGGGTTTTGTATTCCTTTTCTGCCACTATTTCCATTTCTTTTGTAATTATACCTTTTTTAGCAGCATCCATTTGAGTTGTGTAAGTTCTCATATTAGTCCTCCTAAATTATATTAAATGAATACCGCAGGAAAAAAGCGCCTGCAGAAAGCAAGCGCTGAAAAGATTTGCTCCCTACCACGGTGTTAACCGTCAGGTTCAAAGGGTATTTCTCAACCATAAATGGTACCCCTGCAACATATTCATCTACAGTTATTATATATATATTAACATATATTGTCAATAAAAATATATTTATGGGGTTCAGAGTTTTACATAACTGATATTATAATGTAAAGAATCTGTGCTTAAGTTTTTACCGCTTTTTATAAAATCCTGAAACTTATTTATAATAATGTCCGTATCGGATATGCCTGCCATAGTGAGGGCATATCTGAGCATATTTATATTATCAGAACTGAGTTCTGATTGCTGTGTCCCACAGCAGTCCTGTTTCACAGGACTA
>CAZGIC010000174.1:1976-3095 GCA_964526435.1 uncultured Lachnospiraceae bacterium
AGAGTGAAATAAGAAGAAAAGGTATAATTATAAGTTTTTTCGTTGGCTCACCCCCTGTCTTTTAACTATAACATAAGAAATAATAAAGCCGATTATACCAAAGACTATGCTTACAAGAAGTTTTGCAACTACATTGTTGTTGGAGTACATTATCGTTAAACCTGCAAGGAAGAAATCTGCCGTAAAAGCAAGCTTAAATATAATTTCCGTCCATCTCTTTGTAAAAGGGCTGTTCTGTTCTGTCCATTTTGGTGAAACAGACACTTTTGAAAGTATGAGAAGAACAATGGCAGACAATATAAAGTAATATATGACTGCACCAATGCTGAACTTATCAAATATGCCTGTGTAAATATATACGTTCTGATATTCAATATAATTGGAGTATATATTGTTGTCAATACAGAAGTAATGGGGAAATATTGCAAACATAATTTCAGAAGCTCTGAATTCAATAAAATTAAATGCCGCAAATGCAAGTACAGGCAGATGCAGGAGCAATACTGAAAGGCATATGCCTGATAAGCAGTTTCCTATGAAATACTGTATAAGTACAGTAAATAAATACATAAAAACATATACAATAAAAATTGTTGCCATTATCAATAATATAAATGTCGGACTTATTACAGAAGGGTCAATGTTTAATGTTAAAAGGGTATCTCTGTAAATATCTGCACTTGATTTAAACTGATACAGCATAATTATTCCGATGGCAAGTGTAAATATAAAAATTGTAAGAACTCCTGTTACAAGTTTTACTGCTATGATATCTCTGTTAGTAAAGGGGAGAGAATGCCAGAGTTTGTTAAAGCCGTCATTAAACTGGAGATAGACCGGTATAAAAACTATTGCAGAATATAAAAAGTAAAATCCCGGTTCAAGTAATCTGAAATTTATATCAAAATTTGTCGGATTTGCTAATATATCGCAAATTTCATAAGAAACTGTGTTTTGGTGCATTGTTCCGTATAGTATTAAAAATATAAAAAGGGCAAAGTAAAACCACAAAAGTTTTTTCAGCTCATATTTATATAAAGCTTTGTATTTAGTATTCATATGCACACCCCCTATATAAAGACCTTTTCGATTTTGCTGATTATTATATAGGAAATGGCT
>CAZGIC010000175.1:0-3082 GCA_964526435.1 uncultured Lachnospiraceae bacterium
ATTCTTAGTGAAATTTGACGAAGTCAAATTTTGCGGTATTCAATAGGCTGGCTTTCACCGAAGGTGAAAGGGCTGAAGAAGGTTGAAAGTGCTGATCGCCCCTACAAATGGTTGGATTGTCAGATTGTTGGTTTGGTAAACAAAATTTAAAGACTATGCAAATAAAGAGTTTAAATTATAAATTATGAATTATGAATTATGAATTATGCATTATAAATTATAAATAAAGGTATTATAAAATAAGGCAATTGTAAGAATATAATTGTACAGGTGATAAAATGGCAAAAAATGAAATTGTTATAAAGGGTGCAAGGGCAAACAATTTAAAAAATGTTGATTTGACTATACCAAGGGACAAGCTTGTTATTTTTACGGGCTTAAGCGGCAGCGGTAAGTCAAGTCTTGCCTTTGATACCATATATGCAGAGGGACAGAGAAGATATGTTGAGAGCTTAAGCTCTTATGCAAGAATGTTTCTGGGACAGATGGAAAAGCCTGAATGTGACAGTATTGAAGGCTTATCTCCTGCTATATCAATTGACCAGAAAACTACAAGCAACAACCCACGTTCTACTGTGGGTACTGTTACTGAAATATATGATTATTTAAGACTTCTTTTTGCAAGGGTAGGTGTGCCTCACTGTCCAAAGTGCGGAAAGGAAATTCATAAGCAGACTGTTGACCAGATCGTTGATAAAATACTTGAGCTTGAAGAGGGTACAAGAATACAGCTCCTTGCTCCTGTTGTAAGAGGGAGAAAGGGAGAACATGTCAAATTGCTTGAAGACGCTAAAAGAAGCGGTTATGTAAGAGTAAGAGTTGACGGTAATATTTATGACCTGGGAGAAAAAATAGAACTTGAGAAGAATAAGAAGCACAACATTGAAATTGTTGTAGACAGACTTGTTGTAAGAGAGGGAATGGAACAGAGATTAAGCGAGTCTATTGAAACTGTGTCTGCTCTTACGGGAGGTATTATTCTTGTAGATGTTATCGGGGGAGATGAGATACTGTTCAGTCAGAATTTTGCCTGCCCTGACTGCGGTATAAGCATTGAAGAAATTGAACCGCCTTTGTTTTCTTTCAATAATCCGAGAGGTGCCTGCCCTGAATGTATGGGACTTGGTGTGAAAATGATAATTGATGAAGATATTATAGTGCCTAATAAAAATCTGTCATTAAGGCAGGGGGCAATAAATGCTATGGGTTGGGGTAATATTGCAAGCCCCGAGTCATCAGCTTATTCTCTTATAAGGGCTCTTATGAGTATATATAATTTTGATATGGATACACCTTATAAGGATCTACCCCAGGAGGCAAAGGACGCCATTATGTACGGTACTCACGGAAAAGAAGTACAGGTGCCTTACAAAGTGGCAGGAAAGACAAAATATTATTCTTTTGCCTTTGAAGGTGTAATTACAAGTATGGAAAGAAGATACAGGGAAACTACATCGGAAAGTACAAAGGAAGAATATGAATCCTATATGACAAGTGTAAAATGCCCTGCCTGCGGAGGAAGAAGGCTTAAGCCTGAAGTATTGGCTGTAACGGTGGGAGGCAAGAACATTTCTGAAGTAACGGAAATGTCAGTAAAGGAGCTTCAGAAGTTCTTTAACAGCATAGAATGGACTGATACACAGAAATCTATAGGGGAACAGATATTTAAGGAAATTAATTCAAGAGTAAGTTTTCTTATGAATGTAGGTCTTGATTACCTTACTTTAGCAAGAACTGCCGGTACATTAAGCGGCGGTGAAGCACAGAGAATAAGGCTTGCAACACAGATAGGGTCCGGACTTGTAGGTGTGCTCTATATTCTTGATGAGCCAAGTATAGGACTTCATCAGAGAGATAATGATAAGCTTCTATCAACTTTAAAGCATTTAAGAGATCTGGGGAATACTCTTATTGTAGTTGAACATGATGAGGACACAATGAGAGAGTCAGATTATATTGTGGATATAGGACCTTATGCAGGAGAGCATGGAGGAGAGGTTGTCTTTGCAGGTGCATACAAGGATATTCTGAACTGTGAAAGGTCAATTACAGGTGCTTTTTTAAGCGGAAGGGAAAAAATTGAAATACCAGCCAGTAGAAGAAAGGGCAATGGAGAATTTCTTCATATAAAAGGTGCATGTGAAAATAATCTTAAAAATGTAGATGTGGATATTCCCTTAGGCTGTTTTGTATGCGTTACTGGTGTTTCAGGCAGCGGAAAGAGTTCTCTTGTAAATGAAGTGCTTTATAAGACACTTGCAAGAGATTTGAACAGAGCTAAAATAAAGCCCGGAAAGTATGATGAAATTACAGGACTTGAGCATCTGGACAAGGTTATAAACATTGATCAGAGCCCTATAGGAAAGACGCCAAGGTCAAACCCTGCAACATATACAGGTGTTTTTGACCTTATAAGAGATTTGTATACACAGCTTCCTGAATCTAAAATAAGAGGCTTTAATAAGGGAAGATTCAGCTTTAATGTAAAGGGCGGAAGATGTGAAGCCTGCAAGGGTGATGGTATTATTAAAATAGAAATGCACTTTTTGCCTGATGTTTATGTGCCGTGTGAAGTCTGCGGCGGCAAGAGATACAACAGGGAAACTCTTGAAGTAAAGTACAAGGGAAAGACAATTGCTGACGTACTTGATATGACAATTGATGAGGCTTGTGAATTTTTCGAAAATATTCCAAGAATTAAAAATAAGCTGGATACACTTAAGGCTGTGGGACTTGGCTATGTGAAGCTTGGTCAAAGCTCTACAACATTAAGCGGAGGCGAGGCTCAGAGAGTTAAGCTTGCTACGGAACTGAGCAGAAGAAGTACAGGAAGAACAATATATGTTCTTGATGAACCTACTACAGGACTTCACAGCTATGATGTGAGAAGGCTTATAAATATAATACAGCAGCTTACTGACGGCGGAAATACTGTTGTTGTAATAGAGCATAATCTTGATGTTATAAAGACTGCTGATTATATTATTGATTTAGGTCCCGAAGGTGGTGACGGCGGAGGTACTGTTGTGGCAACGGGAACGCCTGAGGATATTGCAAGTAGGGAAAGCTCATATACGGGAAG
>CAZGIC010000176.1:0-3040 GCA_964526435.1 uncultured Lachnospiraceae bacterium
CTGCAACAAAAGCAAGGCTAGACGGCCGCAAAATAAAAGCGCTTGGCTGGCGCGCAAAATACAACATCCAGACTGGGATACAGAAAACAATGGCGATTTTAGCGAAGTGCTAAGGTGGTAAGGATGCAGAGCGCACAGAAGTACGACAACAACAGAGTGAGCAGCTTCGTGCTGTATAACTCCCAAATCACGAAGGGTGTATAACTTGCAAGCCCGTATTCTTCATATTATGAAATTTTTTGAGGTGAACTAATTTGAATCCAAAACTCTCTATTATAATTCCAATATTTAATTTGGAATCTTATATTCTGCGCTGCGTAAGGAGCGTACAAATGCAGACTTTCAAGAATATAGAAATCATATTGATAGATGATGGCAGCACAGACGCTTCTCCAGCAATCTGCGATAATTTATGTGCGACAGATAAACGTATAAAAGTTATTCATCAAAAAAATCAAGGCGTATCTGCAGCAAGAAACGCTGGCATGTTGATGGCATCTGGTGATTGGATCATGTTTGTTGACGGAGATGACTGGCTTGACTTGGATGCAGCAGAATTCCTATTACAAAGAGCGGACGACGAACATGATATTATAGCAGCATCTTATTCGTGGGAAATACACGAGAGTTGCTTTAGACACGCCTCTCCATGTACGCAAGAAGAATATTCTTATGACGGTTCGACAATGAGGAAATATTTATTAGGGCAATGTTTGCTGCCTCCTAGGATAATCCCGAAATTATTCCCCCAAGAGATGCAGAATTGTCCTCGCTTTGGGACAATGTGTGCAAAGTTATACAAAGCTTCTATGTTGCGGGATCTTGGCTTAGTCAACGAAGTTGGAAAAAAGTTAGGCGAAGATATTTTATTTAATCTCAAAGTACTCTCCTTGGTAGGCAAGATTAAATATATCGATAGGTCTATTTATCATTACTTTAACAGAAAAAACTCAAGCAACAATACACCGCAACTCCAAGAACGCTGCGATGAATATATAAGCGAACTAAAAACCACACTTGAAATATTGAGCCAGATTAACCAAATTGATGAAATTCAGATATATCTGAGCTATTATTGCTATAATTTTTTTAAATTGGTCGCTCAAATTATCGGAATGAAACAAGATTTTATTAGTTCGTTTCTTGTTTATCGGAAAATATTGGTTAATTTTTCTCAATCCCTAGAAAATAATAATACTGATACAAAAATAAAGCTTTGCGCAATAAAACCTATACGCGAGAAATTAATGTACTATCTATATAGTCGAAAATTATACTGCTTAGCGATGTTAATTTGTTGGATTTATTATAAAATCTTTTCTTTTAAGAAGAGGTTTTCTGATTAACCATGCAGTATCTAAGAAGTGTATCGTATATGAGTTTAATGCGTAGTGTTTGCTGCTCTAATAAAGAATGTAAATGGTCACTCACATTTGCCCTTATATTGTGTGCAATTAGCATCATGACAAATTTTTGGGATGCCAACCAAGCTGTTAAATATCTGTTGCGTTATATTGTCTTATTGCTCGCTGCACTTATATTGCTCTGTGGTGCTGTCAAGGATAATTTACACATAAAGATTTCTATGATTTCTTTGCTGTGGTGTCCATTCTTTCTTTACTCTTTTGCGAGGATGGATATAAATACTATCTCCGATCTAGGACTTGTTGTTATTTACCTGTTCTCTCTTTGCTTAATTTTCTTTGCTAAAGGACGGATAGATAATTTTATCTTACCTATTAAGATAATATTCTTCATATCTACAATTTATGCTCTGACAACGATCTTACAACTATTTGCACCACATTTCGTTGCTTCACTTACTGTAGCTATAACAAGCAGTTATGAATTTGACTTTGAACATATGGCAAGATACAGGACTATGTATCTTGCCGGGATTGTTGGACGCGTTGCCTATTCTGCTGGATATGCCGCTGTAGCTATAGCATATATTTTGCTACACAAAAGGTTCAACATCAAATTTTATCCAGCTTGCTTGCTGATAGAATTTATAGCTTTGGTTTTAAGTGCCAAGAGAGCACATTTTGTTTTTTGCTTTGTTTCCATTATCTATATATTTGGGGTAACACGAAAAAAACGACTCTCAACTCAAAAGTTATGGAAGCTATTGCTGTCGCTAATGGCTGTAATCATAACCATCTATTTAGGCAAGACATACTTCTCGCAATATGGCGTTCTTTCAAGACTTTTCAAAACCTACCAATCTTTCCTTTCCGGGAGCCCAATAGGATCCGGCAGAGGCGATTTATATAAGCAAGCTTGGGAGCTATTTCTATCTAGTCCGATCTATGGAATTGGATGGAGAGCATTTGGTGTTACTAAATCAAATGGAGTAATATTAGATGTTCACAATTCCTATTTACAGATTTTATGTGAAACTGGCATTGTTGGCCTAACCCTCTTTATTATTCCATTGTTTACAACATTCATTTATACAGAAAGAAAATTAAGAAAAGCCATAAAATATGATGTAAAAAATATAAATAAATTTTGCTTATCATTTTCCTTATTCATACAACTATTCTTTATTTTCTACAGCTTAACTGGAAGCATTGTGCTTTATCCAATATATATACTGTTGTATTTCTTTGCCTGTGCGATGGCACAGGCTTCTATCTTGAGAAAATACTCACAAGAGAGGATAAAATGAATATTAGAATATTAACTTTTCATTGTGCAAAAAATTATGGCGCTGTTTTACAGGCATATGCTTTATTTTTCACATTAAAAGAATATACTAATGATATATCTATTATAAATTACCGCCCGAAAGCGATTATGAAAAACTATTTCCCGACTCTAGCTATAGATGGCTCTATATCGTTTTTTTACTCGCTTTTACGGTACATTTTATATTTTATAAGAAAATTTTGTTGTGGTTATGGAAACAGGCTTAAAAAATTTTCAAAATTTGAGACGGATTACTTAAATATAAATCCAGAGATTGCCTATGCAGAAAAGAATTTGATAACTGACGATGATGCTGATTTTATATTCATTGGCAGTGACCAAGTTTGGA
>CAZGIC010000177.1:0-2998 GCA_964526435.1 uncultured Lachnospiraceae bacterium
ACAAGCAATAATATTTATAAAAGGAGTGTAAAAAATGGTAAATGTTACTTTAAAGGACGGAAGTGTAAAGGCTTATGAAGCAGGAACTACTATCCTTGACATTGCTAAGGATTTAAGTGAAGGTCTTGCAAGAAATGCCTGCTGTGGTATGATAAACGGTGAAGTTGTTGATTTAAGAGAGGCTGTTAAGGAGGACTGTCAGGTTGCAATATGCACATTTGACGATCCCGAGGGTAAGAGAGCTTTCAGACATACTGCATCTCATATTTTAGCACAGGCTGTAAAAAGAATTTATCCTGATGCAAAGCTTGCAATAGGTCCTTCAACAGAAGATGGTTTTTACTATGATTTTGACGATATAGTTTTCAATCCTGAGGATTTTGAAAAGATCGAAAAGGAAATGAAGAAGATTGTTAAGGAAAATCTGCCTATAGAGAAATTTGAACTTCCAAGAGCAGAGGCTATAAAATTTATGGAAGAGCAGAATGAACCTTACAAGGTAGAGCTTATAAATGATTTGCCTGAAGACGCAGTTATTTCTTTCTATAAGCAGGGTGAATTTACAGACCTTTGTGCCGGTCCTCACCTTATGAGCACTAAGCCTGTAAAGGCATTTAAAATTATGAGTGTTGCAGGTGCTTACTGGAGAGGAAGCGAAAAGAACAAGATGCTTTCACGTCTTTATGCAACAGCTTATACAAAGGCAAGCGACCTTGAGGCTTATATTAATATGCTTGAAGAGGCAAAGAAGAGAGATCACAGAAAGTTAGGCAAGGAACTTGGACTTTTCTGTATTTTAGATGAAGGTCCGGGATTCCCATTCTTCCTGCCAAAGGGTATGGTCCTTAAAAACACTCTTCTTGAATACTGGAGAGAAATTCATACAAGAGCAGGTTATGTTGAAATACAGACTCCTATGATGCTTAACAGACAGCTTTGGGAACGTTCAGGTCACTGGGATCACTACAAGGAAAATATGTATACAACACAAATCGATGATGTTGATTTTGCTATTAAGCCAATGAACTGTCCAGGCGGTATGCTTGTTTATATGCAGGAACCTCATTCATACAGAGATCTGCCTATAAGAGCTGGTGAAATAGGTCTTGTACACCGTCATGAAAAAAGCGGTGCTCTTCACGGTCTTATGAGAGTAAGATGCTTTTCACAGGATGACGCACATATATTTATGACGCCGGATCAGATAAAGGATGAGATAAAAGGTGTTGTTGCACTTATTGATGAGGTTTATTCACTTTTTGGATTTAATTATCACATTGAGCTTTCTACTCGTCCTGAGGATTCAATGGGAAGTGATGAAGAATGGGAAAGAGCTACTGAGGGTCTTAAGGGTGCCCTTGATGAACTTGGCAGAGATTATGTTATAAATGAAGGTGACGGTGCTTTCTATGGTCCTAAGATTGACTTCCATCTTGAGGACTCTCTGGGAAGAACATGGCAGTGCGGTACTATTCAGCTTGATATGCAGCTGCCTGAAAGATTTGAGCTTGAATACACTGATAAGGACGGCACTAAGAAGCGTCCTGTTATGATACACAGAGTTGTATTTGGCTCAGTTGAAAGATTTATAGGTATACTTACAGAACATTTTGCAGGACATTTCCCGACATGGTTAGCTCCTGTGCAGGTAAAGGTACTTCCTATTTCAGACAAGTATGCCGATTATGCTACAAAGGTTGAGGCTGCTTTCAGGGAGGCAGGAGTAAGAGTTGAAACTGACCACAGAGCTGAAAAGATAGGATATAAAATAAGAGAGGCAAGAAATGAAAGAGTTCCTTACATTGTTGTAGTAGGTGAAAAGGAAGCTGAAAACGGAACTGTTTCTGTAAGATGCAAGGCTGAGGATCTGGGAAGCTATAAGCTTGAGGATTTTGTTGCAGAAATTAAAGAAGAGATTAAGAATAAGACAAAGCGTTGGTAATTTTAGTTAAATTTGATTCAATGGAGGTGAAAAAATGGCTGATAATGGAAACAAAGCCGAAAAAAAGCCCACCCTTATATCATACATTCCCGATTTAAAGGTTGTGGATGCAACAATAAGGGACGGAGGACTTGTGAATAATTTCAGATTTACAGATGAATTTGTAAAAGATCTGTACAAGGCAAATATAAAAGCAGGCGTTGACTATATGGAGTTCGGATATAAGGCTTCAAAGGAGATATTTGACGAAAAAGAATTTGGCAAGTGGAAATTTTGTGTTGACAGTGATGTAAGAGAAATTGTGGGAGAAAACAACACTCCTCTTAAACTGGCTGTTATGCTTGATGTAGGCAGAACAGATAAAAATAATGTGCTTCCAAAAGAGGAAAGTCCTTTTGATCTTGTGAGAATTGCCACATATATACATCAGCTGCCTGCGGCAATTGAACTGATTGAAGATGCAAAGGCAAAGGGATATGAGGTATCAGTAAACATTATGGCTGTTTCAAAGGTAAGAGAGGAACAGCTTTACAACGGACTTGAAATGCTGGCTCACAGCAGTACAGATATTATTTATCTTGTTGACAGTTTCGGGTCTTTCTATCCTGAAGAAATTGAAACACTTACTCAGAGATATGTTGAAATTGGTAAAAAGCATAACAAAAAAATCGGATTCCATGGACACAATAATCAGCAGCTTGCTTTTGCCAATACAATTGCTGCTCTCAGAAATGGGGCAACACTTATTGATGCTACAATGAGCGGTATAGGCAGAGGTGCAGGAAACTGTTTTATGGAGCTTCTTCTTGGATTTTTGAGAAATCCAAAATATAATGTTGTTCCTACTATGGATTTTATTGAAAAACACATATTGAAACTCAGGGAAGAAGGAGTAGTGTGGGGATATGATTTCCCTTACTTTATGACAGGTGTTTTAAATTGCCATCCACGTTCTGCAATTAAGTTTACCCAGGATAAGAGAACCGATTATAAGAATTTCTATAATGAAATACTTGAAATGGATTAAAAAACTGCGTAAAAACTGATTGATATTAA
>CAZGIC010000178.1:0-2989 GCA_964526435.1 uncultured Lachnospiraceae bacterium
CTTACTAAACTCTCTACTGCTTCCCTTGAGTAGTCTCTTATGCTTGCATCATCAGTAAACTGTGTTGCTGCTTCTGCTTCTTCATAAAAGAGCTCTGATATTGGTGCTCCTATGCTTCCTAGTGTGAAGCTTACACCTAATAATATTGCTAAGTTCTTTAATACAAATCTGTTTAAGCCTTGTATTACCTCTTTTTTCTTCCATTTCTTTCCCGGCATTTTTGCTTTCATTATGTTTCGGCTTTACACCTCTGTTTTGAGATGTCACCTGCCTCCTTTCGTTTTATTACTTTACTATCTAACTACATTAATGTGATGTCTCTATCCCACCACTTTTTACCTCCATACTTATATATTTATAATGCCTGTACAGAGTCACATTTTTTGAAAAATTTTTTTGAAAATTTTTTATTTTTTATTAAAAAAGTGTCTCACAGGGAGACACTCACAATAAACAAATATATGTCCCCTCTTCTTGTGTTAATTGATAAAGTTATTTTACCACAATTTGTTTGTTTTGTAAATAAAATTCTAAAAACCGCTGTTTGTAAAATGTTAAAGTGTAACCAGCATATTATACCTTAACAATAAAAAATATAGAAAATTTAAATTTTTACTTGACATTAAAAACTCCTTGTGTTATTATGATAAAGACGCGTATCGTCTTTTTTTTGTGTATAAATTTTACAACACAGACAAATTTAGAAATTAGATTTAATTATTCAGAAAGAGGTGGAAGTCTTGAGAACAAGAATTACATTGGCTTGTACAGAGTGTAAGCAAAGAAATTATGACACTATGAAGGACAAGAAAGTACATCCTGACAGAATGGAAACCAAAAAGTACTGTAAGTTCTGTAGAAAGCATACTTTACACAGAGAAACTAAGTAGTAGGTTTTACCTCATGAAAGGGGAAGTCAGAATGGAAAAAGAAAAATTTAAATTTTCCGACTGGGTAAAAGTTCACGTTGCTGAATTTAAACGTATAATGTGGCCCAGTAAGGAAGATATAGTTAAGCAGACTCTCTCAGTTATTGCAATTTCATTAATTTTTGGATGTATAGTTATTGCATTTGATTATATTGTTGAATTTGCATATAATGCACTTGTTATTTTATTAGGTTAATGGAGTGAGGTATAATAATGTCAGAGGAACTTAACAATCAGCTCAGATGGTATGTTATTCATACCTACTCAGGCTATGAAAATAAAGTTAAGACCAATATTGAAAAGCTTGTCGAAAATAGCGGACTGGAAGAATATATTCAGGAAATTTCAGTACCAATGGAAGAGGCAGTTGAAATCAAAAATGGTGTTAAGAAGACAGTACAGAGAAAGAAATTTCCGGGTTATGTTCTTCTTAAAATGATTATGAATGACGATACATGGTACGTTGTCAGAAACACCAGAGGTGTTACAAGCTTCGTAGGTCCCGGAAGCAAGCCTGTTCCTCTGACAGACGCAGAGGTTATGGCAATGGGGCTTGAAAGCGTCGATATAACTGATATTGACATTTCTGTAGGTGACAGTGTTGTAGTTACAACAGGAGCTTTTGCAGATAATGTTGGTACAGTTAAGGAAATTAATCTGGCAAAAAAGACAGTTACAGTTACAATTTCCTTATTTGGTCGTGAGACCCCAATGGAACTGGACTTTACACAGGTTCAGCCATTAGTTTAGTAAACAGATGATATTTGAGAATAATTTATTCTCAGTGGGAGGGAAAATCCCTTTATCCCGCTAATTACCACATTATAGGAGGTGCCTTAAAATGGCAAAAAAGGTTGAAGGTTTTATTAAGTTACAGATCGCTGCTGGTAAGGCTACACCAGCACCACCTGTTGGTCCTGCTTTAGGTCAGCATGGTGTTAATATTATGGGCTTCTGCAAGGAGTTCAATGAAAGAACTGCTAAGGATGCAGGTCTTATAATTCCTGTTGTTATTACAGTATATCAGGACAAGAGCTTTACATTTGTTACAAAGACTCCTCCTGCAGCTGTTCTTTTAAAGAAGGCTTGCAAGATTGAGTCAGGTTCAGGCGTTCCTAACAAGACTAAGGTTGCAACTATTTCCAGAGCTGAAGTTCAGAAAATTGCTGAATTAAAAATGCCGGATTTAACTGCTGCTACTATTGATGCTGCTATCAGCATGGTTGCAGGTACAGCCAGAAGTATGGGTATTGTTGTAGAAGACTAATTGTTAAATGCGTGGGAGGGAATACTCCCGATATTACCACTTAAGGAGGAACTATTGTGAAAAGAGGAAAGAAATATCTCGAAAAGAGTAAGCTTGTTAATAAAGCTAATTTATATGATGTAACAGAAGCTTGTGCTTTAATCCCACAGGTTAGCACAGCTAAGTTTGATGAAACTGTAGAAGCTCACATCCGTTTAGGTGTAGACAGCCGTCATGCTGATCAGCAGGTAAGAGGTGCTGTAGTACTTCCTCACGGTACAGGTAAGACTGTAAGAGTTCTTGTATTTGCTAAAAATCAGAAAGCAGACGAAGCAACAGCAGCAGGTGCTGATTATGTAGGTGCAGAAGATTTAGTTGCTAAAATTCAGCAGGAAAACTGGTTTGATTTTGATGTAGTTGTTGCTACACCTGATATGATGGGTCTTGTAGGTAGAATCGGTAGAATTTTAGGACCTAAGGGATTAATGCCTAATCCTAAGGCTGGTACAGTAACTATGGATGTTGCAAAGGCTATTGAAGAAATTAAGGCAGGTAAGATTGAATACAGACTTGATAAAACTAACATTATTCATGTACCGGTTGGTAAGGTTTCATTCGGTCCTGAAAAGCTTCAGGAAAACTTCCAGACTCTTATTAGTGCTATTATTAAAGCTAAGCCTTCTGCTGCTAAAGGTACTTACTTAAAATCAGTTGTTCTTACAACTACTATGGGTCCAAGTGTAAAAGTAAATGCAGCAAGACTTTCAGAATAATTTGAATAATTAAATTTGTCCTATAAAAATCTCTCGGAAAA
>CAZGIC010000179.1:0-2955 GCA_964526435.1 uncultured Lachnospiraceae bacterium
TGAGGAATAAAGAATGGAAGAGTTTGTTGTTAAAAATAAAAAGAAATTAAGATATGGCATAACTACGGGAACATGCACAGCGGCGGCGGCAGAGGCGGCGGCAGAGCTTCTTATACTTAATGTTAAAAGGGATTTTGTAACTGTCATAACTCCAAAGGGAAAAAGTGTAAAAGTTCCCGTAAAATTATGCAGTGAAGAAAAAAACAAAACAGAGTACATGGTCATAAAGGACAGCGGTGACGACCCTGATGTTACAAACAATGCTGAAATACATGCAAGTGTTGAAATAACAGATAATATACCAGAAAAAGCTTTTAAAAGTGATGAATACCCTAATCTGTATTTAGACGGTGGTTTGGGTGTAGGGAGAGTTACAAAAAAAGGTCTTGAACAGAATATAGGCTATGCGGCTATAAATACAGTGCCCAGAGCTATGATATTTAAGGCTGTGGGGGAAGTGTGCAGACTTGGTGAATTCAGTAAAGACTTACTTATTACTGTAAGTGTGCCAAAGGGCAGGGAGCTTGCAGAAAAGACATTTAATCCACGTCTGGGTATTGAAGGAGGAATATCCATACTTGGCACAAGCGGTATAATTGAGCCTATGAGTGAAAGAGCAATAATTGACACAATAGAAACAGAAATAAAACAGCTTGCAGCCTTAGGCAGGGACAGCGTAATTGTGACACCCGGAAATTACGGCAGGGGATATGTGAGCAATTATCTTAAGCTTGATTTGTCAGAAAGCATAAAGTGCAGTAATTACATTGGTGAAACTGCCGACATAGCTGTATATTACGGTATTAAAAACTTTTTGCTTGTGGGCAATGCAGGAAAGCTTGTAAAGACTGCGGCAGGAATAATGAACACTCATTCAAAGACGGCTGACGGGAGAGGAGAAATTTTTGCTCTCCACAGTATGCTTTGCGGATCTGACATAAAAACAGCAGAAGAAATTATGGAGTGCATAAATACAGATGAAATGCTTGAAATACTTGAAAGTAAAAATATGAGAGAAATTGTAACAGAAAGTATACTTAAAAAAGTAAGAGAACATTTCAGTATGAGAATTGGAAAGAGTATGAAATTCGGAGTTATGATGTTTTCGGAAAAGTTTGGTTTTCTGGGACAGACAGAGGGTACGGAAGAAGTTATTGAGAATATAAGGAGAATGTAAAATGGTACATTTTGTGGGAGCAGGTCCCGGAGCAGAGGACCTTATAACAGTAAGAGGAATGAAATTAATTGAAAAGGCTGATGTTATTATATATGCAGGCTCTCTTGTAAATCCTGATTTGCTTAAATATGCCAGAAAGGAAGCGGAAATACATAACAGTGCATATATGACCCTTGAGGAAGTAATTGATGTTATGAAAAGGGCAGAGGAAAAAGGACTTGATACAGTAAGGCTTCATACGGGAGATCCTTCCATATACGGGGCAATAAGAGAACAGATAGATATACTTAAAGAAAAGGGGATCGATTTTGACATATGCCCCGGAGTAAGTTCTTTCTGCGGTGCCGCCGCTTCTCTTAAAATTGAATATACACTGCCCCAGGTTTCTCAAAGTGTAATTATCACAAGAGAAGAGGGAAGAACTCCTGTTCCCGAGAAGGAGAAGTTAAGTCTTATGGCTGAACATAATGCTACAATGGTGCTTTTTCTTTCATCGGGAATGGCTGAAAAGGTAAGGGAAAGTCTGATAACAGGGGGATATGATAAAAATACTCCTGTGGCTGTTGTTTATAAGGCAACATGGGATGATGAAAAAATAATAAACACTACAGTTGATAATATGCCCCTGGATATGGAGAAAGAGGGAATAAATAAAACAGCCCTTATAATAGTTGGAAATGTGCTGGGGAATACATATGAAAGGTCTAAGCTCTACGACCCCTATTTTACAACGGAGTTCAGAAAAGGAAAATAAAAATGAAGGTTTTGATTTTTGCATTCAGCAGGCAGGGGTATGCCCTTATGAAAAAAATTGAAGAAAAGTGGAAAGAGCCTGAATTTGTGTGCAAGGTAAAGTGCAGAAGTATGGCCCATATATCCGAAAGCAGAAGTATAAGGGAATGTGTGGGAGAGTATTTTGAAAATACAGATGCTATTGTATTCATAGGGGCGGCAGGTATAGCTGTAAGGAGTATAGCACCTTTTATAAAGCACAAATCTGTTGACCCGGCTGTTGTGGTTATTGATGAAACAGGGAAATTCTGTATATCACTCCTTTCGGGACATATGGGAGGGGGAAATGAAATTGCGTATAAAATTGCCAATATGGTGGGTGCTGTTCCCGTTATAACAACTGCTACAGACAGAGAGGGTAAATTTGCCGTTGATGACTTTGCAAGAAAAAACAATATGGCCGTTTTAAACTGGGATATGGCTAAAAAAATATCAGCTTATATTCTTGAAGATAAAAAAGTTGGCATAATTTCAGATTTTGACATAGAGGGAGAAATGCCCGCAGAGCTTTTTTGGGCAGAGGGAAATAATAACAGTCCTGTTATTAATATTTCTTATGGGGCTGATGAAAAAAGGGAAAATGTTTTACAGCTTGTACCGAGAATTATTACAGCAGGTGTTGGGTGCAGAAAAGGCGTGACAGAAGAAGAAATTGAACAAGCTGTTATAAAATGTTTTAATGAAAATAATATAAGGACTGAGGCTTTAAGTCATATAACAAGCATTGATATAAAAAAAGATGAAAAGGGAATAAGAGAATTTGCTCTTAAAATGGGTGTTCCTTTTGTTACATATTCAGCAGAAAAATTAAAAAATGTAAAAGGTGAATTTTCACAGTCTGAATTTGTTGAAAGTGTAACAGGAGTATCAAATGTGTGTGAAAGAAGTGCTGCGGCTCAGGGTGGCAGGCTTATTTCACATAAAAAGGTGTACGGCAGGGTGACTGTGGCTCTGGCTGAAAAGAAGATAAGGATTTTGATTTAAGG
>CAZGIC010000180.1:0-2928 GCA_964526435.1 uncultured Lachnospiraceae bacterium
GTATGATTACTCAAATTTTTATTACATCTCCACAAACCATCATTCTCATAATAAATATAATTGTTATCTGCATAAAATCTTCCCCAAGGTATGTACTTATTGCTGTTAATTTCATAATATCTTAACTCTCCGTTATCATACATTATAGTATTAAAACCAATGCTAACATCATTATGCCAAATTATATTATTATTACAGCCATTTAGTGCTAAAATTAATAAAAAAACAAATAAAATCCTTCTCATTAATAACCCTCTTTTTCATAATTTCCTTATTATTATACAATCTAAATAATACATATTTTTACTTTCTATAAATTTATATATTAATTATAAAATTATCCCTTTACATAAACACACAAAATATACCAATGAAATAATTTAATTAAAATATAATTTTACATTAATTGACATATTTATATGAGCAAAATTATAATTAAACCATAAAAAATATCAGAAAGGAGAAAACAGATGAATATTAAAAGATTTACAGGATTTTTTCTGGCAATAGTTATAATATCAGCTTGTTTTAATTTTAACTTTTATGCAGCAGCTGATACCGAAACTTATGTAACAACAGCTGAAGATACTGTTTTGTCAGGTTCTGCTGTAGACGAAAACATGGATACATCCGATTATGACGGAGGCTATATTGTAAAAATCAAGGAAAACACTAATATAAGTATGTATTCTCTTGAAACAGAAGCCGCCTACGGATTTATTACAACAGACAGTCTTGAAGAAGCCGAAATGTACATTGAACGTGGTATTGCTGAATACATAGAACCCGACTATACTGTAGAGTTGTTTTCCGTACCGGAAGATACATTGTATTCACAGCAATGGCATCACAGCACAATATACAGTCAGGATGCATGGGATCTTGAGCTTTATGGTGATGATGTAAAAATTGCAGTAATAGATTCCGGCTGTTATTCCCATGAAGATATAGCCGACAATCTGCTTGAGGGATATAATTATCTTGATAATAATACAGACACAACAGATTCCATAGGTCATGGAACTCACATCAGTGGCTTAATTGCAGCAGAGATGAACGATTTCGGTGTTGTCGGTATTGCAAACAATGCAAAAATTGTACCTCTAAAATGCTTTGAAAACAATGAAGATACAAAGGTATCAGATGTACTTAATGCAATATACGATGCTGTCGATATATATGACTGCCGTATTATCAATATGAGCTGGGGAATAGATGTATATTCACAGTCCCTTTATGAGGCTGTAAGCTATGCTTATAACAACGGTGCAATATTAATCGCAGCCACAGGCAACAACGGAACATCTTCTTTACGCTATCCTGCGGCATATGACTGTGTTATTGGTATCGGCTCCGTATCGGAAAATAATACCATATCTTCTTTTTCACAGCATAATTCATCTGTATTTGCTGTTGCTCCCGGCGAAAACATACTCAGTTTAGGAACAGACGGCGGCTATACCCTTTACAGCGGAACATCTCAGTCAACACCTATGGTTACTTCGCTTGCAGCAATATTGATGAGTATCGACAAGGATATGACAGCAGAAGAATTTAAAAACTGTATTATGAACACTGCAGAAGATCTTGGTGCCCCGGGTTATGACACTTATTACGGTTACGGACTTATTAATGCAGGTCAGGCAGTAAGGTATATGTTAAACAGTGAGTACTGTTATATATCCAATATTACAGACAATGACGGAAAAATTAATTTTGGCATATGGAATAACACAGGCTCCGATATGACAGGTGTTTTAATAGTTGAAGCCTTTAATGATATATATGCCTGCAATATTGACACTTCTGAAATTAATTTAAGTTCTGGAGAAACAGAAGTATATGAATTAAATTACAATGGCGATTATGATAATATAAAGTGTTTCATATGGGACAGCCTTGAAAATATGATACCCATTGATTCAGAACCGGATAATAATGAAGCTGAAATAAACATTACATCTGCAGAAATTGACAACAGCGGTAATATTACCCTTGAATGTGAAGTAACAAATCCTTCTGAAAATCAGAAACTTTCAATAATGGTTGTAAAATATGATGACGATACCTTTGATTACAACAGTATAACTTATTATAATCAGCTGGATTACACCGGCAGCTTAAGCGAAATATTTAATCCCGGAATATCCGAAAGCGGTACCTATGCTATCAGAGTCGGCGGAACAGGTGTTTCATCTCCGGCATTTATACTTCTGTCATATGATTCAACTGCATATGAAAATGCAAAATCTGCTGAAACAACTACTGTAACCACTGAAACTACAACTGAAACCTCTACGGAAACCACTACTGCAACTGAAACTACTACAAAAAGAACCTCAAGCGGCGGCGGTGGCGGCGGCTCAAGCAGCTCATCAGCAACAACTACAACAACCACCGAAACAACTACTGAAACAACTACTGAAGCAACAACTGAAGCAACAACTTCTGAAAATGCTACCGAAACAACAACAGAAGAAAACTTTGAAGTTACTTTGGACAACTCCTCAGCAAGTGAAATCAGAGTTACTATCGGTTCCAATATAATTTCGGTAAACGAAAACACATATACCATGGAATCCGCACCTTACATACAATCGGGAAGCAATTCAACTCTGGTTCCCCTGAGATTTGTTGCTGTAGCAATATTTAACGATGACATTGCCAACGCAGATTCAAACAGCAGCATTGTATGGAATGCCGATACAAAAACCGCTGAAATCACTTACGGAAATAATTTAATATCATTTACAGCCCAAAGCAGTTATATGACAATCAACGGTGAAGATATACTTATGAGTAATGGTGTCCGTGCCGAAATTAACAATGGCAGAATATTTATCCCATTCAGAGCTTTAGGCGAAGCTCTTGGAATAGAAGTTGACTGGGATAGTGAAACAAAAACGGCAATTTATAAAATTGCATAAA
>CAZGIC010000181.1:0-2910 GCA_964526435.1 uncultured Lachnospiraceae bacterium
GCATCAGTCACAGCCTTTTTAATATCCTCATCACTAACATTTCCTGAAACTTCTGCACACTTCTCCTCAAGTGACACCTTAACCTCGCCAATGCCCTCAATACCCTTAAGAGCCTTTTCAACATGAGCCACACAGTGACCGCACATCATACCTTCAATACTTACCTTTTTCATTTTGATTTCCTCCTTCTGCTTAAGGTTTTCATCTGCATTAATATAACAGCTTCCCTTACAGCCTTTGTTAAATTTATTTTTTATTTTTTTATCCTTTTTAGTGCTGTGCATATTAAAAAGATTAAGCCTTAAAGCATTTGATACAACACAAAAACTTGACAAGCTCATTGCCGCCGCACCAAACATAGGATTTAATTCCCAGCCGAATATTGGTATAAAAAGTCCTGCCGCAAGGGGAATACCTATTACATTGTAAATAAACGCCCAGAACAGGTTTTCATGAATATTTCTCAGTGTTGCCCTGCTTAATCTTATAGCAGCAGGCACATCACTTAATTCACTTTTCATAAGAACCACATCGGCGGCATCAATTGCAATATCAGCTCCTGCCCCTATTGCTATGCCTATATCAGCCCTTGTAAGTGCAGGGGCATCATTTATACCGTCCCCAACCATGGCAACACTTCCCTTTTCCTTAAGGGAACATATAACCTTTTCCTTGCCCTCAGGCAGTACTCCTGCAATTATCTCATCAACTCCTGCCTCCATGCCTATAGCCTTTGCAGTCCTCTCATTATCCCCTGTAAGCATAACAACATGTATACCCATGTTCTGAAGTTCTCTTACAGCTTCGGGGCTTTCTTCCTTTATTACATCTGCAACGGCTATTACACCTTCAAGTCTGCCGTCTTTGCAGAATAACAATGGAGTTTTGCCCTCCTCAGCAAGTTTTTCTGCCTTTGCTTTTACATTCTCCGGAATTTCAGTCTGAGTTTCAATAAATTTCAGACTTCCCCCTGTAATTATCTGACCATTTAAATTACCTGTCAGTCCATTACCGGGCAGAACTTTAAATTCACTTATCTCTTCTGCATTAATGTTATTTTCCTCTGCCCTTTTAATCACAGCCTTTGCAAGAGGATGCTCACTTTTTACTTCAAGAGAATAAGCAGCCTTAAGTAGCTCATCTTCACTTATACCCTCCATGGGTATAATATCCGTAACTTTGGGTTCCCCCTTTGTTATTGTTCCCGTCTTGTCAAGAGCAACAATATTCACTTTTCCCGCCGCTTCAAGAGAGGCAGCAGTCTTAAAAAGTATACCGTTTTTAGCACCCATACCGTTACCAACCATAATTGCCACAGGTGTTGCAAGTCCCAGAGCACAGGGACAGCTTATAACAAGTACAGATATACCCCTTGCCAGAGAAAAACCTATGCTTTCGCCTAAAGCCAGCCATACAAGAGTTGTAATAACAGCTATTGTTATAACCACAGGCACAAACACACCTGAAACCTTGTCTGCAACCTTTGCTATAGGTGCCTTTGTTGCCGCAGCGTCACTTACCATTTTTATTATTTGTGAAAGAGTGGTATCCTCACCGACTCTTGTTGCCTCACAGCGTATAAATCCTGACTGGTTGACTGTAGCTGATGTCACCATATCCCCCACAGTCTTATCAACAGGTATGCTTTCTCCTGTCAGCGAAGCTTCATTTACTGCACTTGTTCCCTCTGTTACAATACCGTCAGCAGGTATACTTTCACCGGGGCGTACAACAAATATATCCCCCTTTTTAAGCTGTGCTATAGGTACGACTTCTTCCTTACCGTTTTTTACAACAGTTGCCGTTTTGGGAGCAAGCTTCATAAGACCTTTAAGAGCGTCTGTAGTTCTTCCCTTTGACATTGCTTCAAGCATTTTACCAACTGTAATAAGTGTCAGTATCATTGCCGCAGATTCAAAATAAAACTCATGGACATAGTGCATTGCCATTTCAGAACCGCCCGTAACCTGAGCAGAACTCATTTGAAAAAGAGCATATGTGCTGTAAACAAAGGCTGCCCCTGAGCCCAATGCAACAAGGGTATCCATATTTGGAGCTTTGTGCAGGAGGCTTTTAAATCCGCTTATAAAAAATTTCTGATTAATGATCATAACAGCTATTGTAAGCAGAAGCTGAACAAGACCCAGTGCAATATAATTATTATCAAAAAATCCCGGTACAGGCCAGCCCCACATTGTATATCCCATTGAAAAATACATAAGTACAACAAGGAACACAATAGAATATATAAGCCTCTTTCTCAGAACAGGAGTTTCTCTGTCAGCAAGGGCATCTTCATTTGCCGATGTATCTGCCTTTGTTTCGGCACCTTTTGGAGATGCACCGTATCCTGCCTCCTCCACAGCCTTTATTATTGCTTCTGGTGAAGCCGTTCCCTCAACGCCCATTGAATTTGTAAGAAGGCTTACAGAGCAGGATGTTACACCTTCCACTTTTGAAACAGCCTTTTCAATTCTTGCACTGCATGCGGCACAGCTCATTCCCGTCACATTATATTGTTTCATATTTTCATCATCCCCTTATTTATTTCATAAGTTTCTGGAGTGTTGCCACAAGCTCATCAATTATTTCATCATTTCCTGCCCTTATATTGTCTGCAACACAGCTTTTAATATGATTGGCAAGAAGCTCCTTGTTAAAGGCATTTAAAGCAGCATTTGCAGCCGCCACCTGAATTAGTATATCCGTACAGTAGGCATTTTTTTCAACCATACCCTTTATTCCTCTTATCTGTCCTTCAATACGGTTGAGCCTGTTAATTAGTGCTTTGTATTCCTCAGGAGAACGCTCCTTTGTCTTGTGACAGCACTCAACAGAACATTTTTCAGCTTTATTACAACATTCTTTTTCCACATAAAACACCTCACTTTACTTATATGATATACCCCA
>CAZGIC010000182.1:0-2877 GCA_964526435.1 uncultured Lachnospiraceae bacterium
TTTTTATGAGGAAAATAAAAAGTATTAGTCTGATATATAGAGCTTTTGAAGTTAAAATGGTGAGAATTTTATATGAGTGAAGAAGAATTGTTACAGAATATTTTATGTAAAACGAGGGAGGATTTAATAAGTCTGGGGATACCTGTTTCAGATAATATTGCTCCTGAAATAAGAATAAGCAAGGCACAGCGAAAGTGGGGGAGCTGTAAGCTTTCAAAAAAGCCTGGGGATTACAGATTTTATATCAGCATAAGTGAAAATTGCTTTAAAGAGCCTGATTATTTGAATTTTATAAAAAATACTATGGCTCATGAGCTTATACATACTGCTGAGGGTTGTTTTAACCATGGCAAAAGGTTTAAGGCTTATGGAAAGACAGCCGAAAAGCTTGGATATAAAGTAACAACATCAAGTGAAAGCAGTATTGTAAAAAGTGAAGATGAAAAATTTAATGAAGCTAAGCATGTGCTCAAATGTACCCAATGTGGACAGATGTATTACAGATTAAGATTTCCCAAGGCAAAAGGGTATATAAACAAAATAAGGTGCGGCAGGTGCAAAGGAAGGCTTATAAAAATTAAATAAATTGGTTAATTTTCTATAATTAAAGTGAACCGGAAGTTTATTGGGGAACTATGTGTTGTGAGTTTTAACATAAACAGTGAGAGGTGTTTTTATGGCAAGTTACAGATGCAGTGTATGCGGTTATGTTTTTGACGAAGAAAAAGAGGGAAAAAAATTTGATACCCTTGATGTGTGTCCTGTGTGCGGTCAGCCTAAGGAGGTATTTGAAAAGCTTGAAACAGGTGAAGAAGTCAAGGAAGATTTAATTGAAGAAAATGAAGAGGTATCTGATGAGGCTGTTGAAGCAGGCATAAAAATAGTTGCAGATGAGGCTGAAAAAGCTGACCATATAAATAATGAACTTGAATATGACAGCAGATATAAAAGAAGAGATGACAGCATAAGGTATATGTCAGAAATTCATGAAATGGCTGTAAGGGGTGACAGTATTCATGATTCTATGGGAGTTAAGAATGTTGAACCTGATTGGGACGATATTCTTATTCTGGGTGCCCAGTTAAATCCGCCGCCTTTAAATGATGAGGAGCATGTGTCAACAATGACTGTTATAGGTAAAAATGCAAAAAGACCTATGATAATAAAGAGTCCTGTTTTTATTTCTCATATGTCCTTTGGTGCTCTGTCAAGAGAGGCTAAAATTGCTCTGGCTAAGGGAAGTGCTGCCGCAGGTACAGCAATGTGCAGCGGTGAAGGAGGAATACTTGAGGAAGAAAAAGAAGCTTCCTATAAATATATATTTGAATATGTTCCAAATCTTTACAGCGTTAATGATGAAAATTTAAAAAGTTCCGATGCTATTGAAATCAAAATTGGGCAGGGGACAAAGCCGGGTATGGGCGGTCATCTGCCCGGAAGCAAGGTTACAGAGGAAATAGCAAGGGTAAGAAACAAGCCTGTGGGGCAGGATATTAAAAGTCCGTCAAAGTTTAAGAATATAAACAGCAGAGAGGATTTAAAAAGGCTTGTAGATGAGTTAAGAAGACGTTCCGACGGCAGACCAATTGGCATAAAAATAGCGGCAGGAAAAATTGAAAGGGATCTTGAATACTGTGTATATGCGGGGGCGGATTTTGTGACAATAGACGGAAGAGGAGGAGCTACAGGCTCAAGTCCTATGCTATTAAGAGACAGCACAAGTGTGCCTGCAATATATGCACTGTACAGGGCAAGGAAATATCTTAATAAGGTGGGGTCAGATATGGAGCTTGTCATAACGGGGGGATTAAGGGTTTCATCTGATTTTGCTAAGGCTGTTGCTATGGGTGCAGATGCAGTTGCAATTGCAAGTTCTGCTTTAATGGCAATTGCATGTCAGCAGTACAGAATATGCGGCAGCGGTAAATGTCCTGTAGGTGTTGCAACTCAAAATAAGGAGCTTAGGAAAAGACTTGACATTGATGTGGCGGCAAAAAGGCTTGAAAACTTTCTTAAGGTTACAAATGAGGAACTTAAGACTTTCGGCAGAATAACAGGGCATAAGAATATACATGATTTATCTCCTGAAGATCTTTGTACAGTAAGCAGGGATATTGCTGAGTATACAGATATTGTGCATGCATGAAAGGTTATGAAATCGGTTTAATATGTTTTTAGTAAAAAAGCTATTATTACTTTTTGTAATAATAGCTTTTTAATTAGCATATCTTTGTGCCGTTTGCCCGTGCTTTGAATTTAAGTCCAAGAATCTCGGCGGCTCTTTTACACATAATCATTCTGCCAAGGAAAATTTCAAAATAGTCCATAACTGTGCATATGCTGTAGTCAAGGTTTAATTCAAGCTGTACATAGCCTTTATTTGGATTTATTATAAGATTTGAGCTTTTAACGGCATAGTTTACTCTGTCGTGTATATCGAAATCCGACTTCTTTTTTGTGCATACTCTGTTGCGGCGTACATCTGTTTTATCGGCAAGTATAAGTGCTGCTGATATGGGGTCAATTGCTGTACCTGTTCTTTCATCGTGCTGTCCTATAGCTGAACATACCAGGGCAACGTCCTTGTAGTGCATACCCATATTTGTCAGTATCTGAAATGCCATAAGTGCTCCGCTGTGTGCGTGGTCATTTCTGTTTACTGTATTTCCTATATCGTGCATATAGCCTGCAATTTTAGCAAGTTCAATTTCCTTTTTTGAATAATTTAGCTTTTTTAATATACTGCCTGCCGTTTCAGCTACAAGTGCGGCGTGTGCTCTTGAGTGCTCGGTGTAGCCCATTGCTCCTGTTACAAAATTTGCTCTGTCAATGTAATGGTTTATCATTTCATTGTTTTTTATGTCGTTATAGTTTATG
>CAZGIC010000183.1:0-2859 GCA_964526435.1 uncultured Lachnospiraceae bacterium
TAAGTATATTTCAGAAGAATTTCGTAACATTTCTTAAACATTTTAGTCTGTTACTTAAATATCACAAATATTACAGTCAATTTACAAATGGTCAAAACCACTTGATTTTAATGCAAAAAGGTGATATATTGTTATCAAGCAAGACACCTAGTGGTCAATAAACAAATGTTACATTAATATTACATTTAAAAAAATTGGTTGACTAGTTAAGTGTGTAATGCTATAATACTTTTGTAAATGAGGCAAAATATGCTAAGCCTCTACACTTTATTTTTCATAAGGAGGAAAAAAACAATGAAAAGAAAAATTGCACTTGCTTTAGCTGCAGTTATGACAGTAGCTATGCTCCCAATGAGCGCTATGGCTGCTTCAAGTAACTCATTAAGCCAGAGTAATGTAAGTATTAAAACTGATATGGTACTTATCAGAAATGAAAGTATATCTGTAGATGACATTGATTCTATTACTACTGGTACACCAGTATATTTACAGGTAAGACCAACTTCTGAAGTTGAAATCGGATCATCAATCATCTTAACTGTTGAAAATGGTAAGTTTAATGAAGACTTAACAGAGATGGATCCATTTATTTACAAGACTTCTCAGACTGATCAAACTTATGAGAGCTTAGCTTCTTTAGCAAATGCTGCTGGTGGTACACAGTCTGCTTATGACACAATTGCAAAGTCTTATGTAGCAGATGAACAGTCAAGACAGATGCCTTATGGTTTCAGATACATTAACAGCGAGCAGATTGAAGTTTACTTATGGCCTATAAGTGATACTGATGCTAACAGCTCAAGCAGTAATGTATCTAATGGTACTCCATACTACAACATTGCACTTCCTATCACAACTGAGGATAGTGATGAAGGTTCTGTAACAGTAACTATTGATTCAAATGGTTCTAACATTTCAAGCGGAACTTATACAGTAGCTACAGTTACTGATTCTGATGGTTCAACTACTGCTTCTGTAGTTTCATCTGATGTTAGTGTAACTGCTGACGAAACTTATACTGTTCCTGATATTACTATCAAGGAAGATATAGCTGGTACTTTCAATGGTCAGACTATTAAGCTTAGAGTAGGCGGTAACTGGGAATGGACTAGTACAGGTTCAGTTGTAGCAGGTGTTAACTGTAACAGTACTACTGTAGCTAGTGATCTTGAAATCAGCAGCAATGGTAGAACTCTTCAGTTCACATTAGCTGATGAGTCAGCGTTCAGCTCATCAAGAACATCATCTATCATTCTTCAGGGTGCTAAGGTTACTACAGATGATGATGATACTTATGGTGATATCTCTATAACAATTTCTGGTGGTTCAGGTATCAGCACTCAGACTCTTAAAGTTGGTGAAAGACAGGATTATGGTTTTGCATTAACTGCTCTTGAAGAACCTACTACTATCTTCGCTGGTAGAACTCCATTTGGTGATGATGCTGATGAAGATGATTTCGTAACAGCTGAGTTTGAATTTGGTGAAACAACTGCAGGTACTTGGTTAACAGGTAGAAAGCTTGAATTCTCTGTTCCAGAGGGTGTTAAGATTGTAGGTTACGATATTACTAAGACTAAGTATATTGATGTATTTAATGAAGGTAAGATCGTTGATGATGGTCAGACTTTAAGATTTGACTCAATTTCTTCACAGGATGATGTTGATATTGATGAAGATGAAGCTTCATACTTCGATATCAAGTTATATTTATCTTGTTCAATTGAATATTCAGGTGATGTAACAGTTAGTGTTGCTGGTGCTGGTTTAGATGCTGACACATTATCTGATTTAGTAGTTGCTAATGTTGTTACTCCTGTAACAGTTGAAGCTGCTACTACAAAGGCTAACATTGGTTATAAGTCTGTAGAAACTTCTGACATCGTTATTACTGAGAACGCTTATGGTGCTCTTCAGGATGGTGCTGAAGTTGAAATTACTCTTGATGATACTTATTCATCAGATTTAGCTTTCGATGATAGTGAAATGGAAGTTAGTGTAGATGGTGAAGTTGAAGTTAAGAACTTCAAGACTAAGAGTGGTGCAATTGTATTCACAATTGATTCAGAATCTTATTCATCACCTTCAACTATAACTATTTCTGGTGTAGCTGTTGGTACAACAAGATCTATCCCTTATGGTAGCTACAAGATTACTGTAGGTGGTGAAGCTATTGTTGATAACTATCAGGATGATGTAGATCAGCCTTCTACAATTATCGTTCAGGAAGGATCAGTTGAAAAGGTAGATTCTAGCGATAGCTATGATTGTACTGACTTCGACTTATTCGAAGAGGAAGGTTTCGACTTTGATGATTACTTACAGATCATCACTGATACAACAACTCTTGACTCTGAAGTTAGAGTAACAATTGGCGAGAACTACATGGTAGTTGATGGCGAAACAATTGAAATGGATGCAGCTGCTTATATCCAGACTTCATCTAACTCAACAATGGTTCCTATCAGATTCGTTTCAATAGCTCTTGGTGTTGATACTGATAGCTTAACAGATGCTGATAATTCTAGCAAGATTGCTTGGGATGCTACAAACAAGACTGCAACAATCATGTATGCTGCAGGTTCTGCACAGAAGATTATTCAGTTCACAGCTGGTAGTTCAGAAATGATCGTTGACGGCGTTTCAATCACTATGGATAATGGTGTTGTAGCTGAAATCGTTGACGGCAGAATGTATGTTCCATTCAGAGCTTTAGGTCAGGCACTTGGTGTATCTGTATCTTGGGATGCTGACACTAGAACAGCTATCTACAATGAAAAATAATTAATCTCTTAAGAGTTAAATATTATTTCAAATAAATGAAGGGGGTTCTCTTTGAGAACCTCTTTCTTTTATTGT
>CAZGIC010000184.1:0-2804 GCA_964526435.1 uncultured Lachnospiraceae bacterium
CAACATCTCCTCCAATTCTCTCAGCTCCTTACTAATTTCAGCTTCTATTTCCTTAATCTCAGCCAGTATTTCACTTGTAGGCGGATATTCAACAGGAACATATTCCACTTCTTTATACTTATTAATAGATAAATCATATTCATTATCTTCTATATCCTTTTTATCAACAAAAAAGCTTTGCTCTGTTTTCTTTCTGTCAGCCTCATTTTCTAAATTATGAAATCTGCTTATAATATCCGGAATATCATTTTCTTCAATTTCACTTCGCTTATCATCCAGACTGAAACCATCAGCCTTCATATCATAAAACCAAACCTTGTCAGTTCCGCCATGTCCTGTCTTTATAAATATAAGTATTGCTGTAGATACTCCAGCATAAGGCTTAAAAACCCCTGAAGGCATAGATATAACTGCTTCAAGCCTGTTGTTATCAACTATTTCTTTTCTTATTGATTTATGAGCTTTTGATGAGCCAAATAATACTCCATCAGGAACAATACATGCACACCTTCCGCCCACCTTAAGCATACGAAGGAAAAGTGCCAGGAACAAAAGCTCTGTTTTCTTAGTTTTACAAACCTTTAACAAATCAGGAGATACACTGTCATAATCAAGGCTTCCCTTAAAAGGTGGATTTGCCAATATAAGGGTATACTTTTCTTTATCAGCATTTTGTTCTGATAAACTGTCTCTATATTCAATAAAAGGATTTTCTACACCATGAGTCATCATATTCATTGCACCTATACGAAGCATTGTTCTATCCATATCATAGCCAAAAAACATATGATTCATATAATGATCCCTTTTATCTTTGTTATAAAAAATGTCTTCTTTATGCTTTTCTTTTAAATACTCACCTGCAGCCACAAGAAATCCTGATGTACCACAAGCCGGATCGCAAATTATTTCGTCCGCCTTAGGATCCATTAATTCTACCATCATTCTTATTATATGCCTTGGAGTTCTAAACTGTCCGTTGAGCCCTGATGATGCTATTTTGGAAAGCAGATATTCATACACATCACCCCTTATATCAACGCCATCTGATGTTTTCATTAACTCATATATACCGTCAAGTCCTGTCACTGCTTTATCAAGCATTAATGGTGTCGGCAGTTTAAATATTGCATCATCCATATATTTTGAATAGGCACTTTCCTTATTGTTATGTAGATTTTTTATAAATGGAAATACCCATTCCTGTACAACAGAATACATTTTACCCGCTGGAAAATCTCTGAATTTTGACCATTTAAGCTGATCTCCTGGTATTTTCCTTTCGCCTATTTCAACTTCATCTGAAAATATACTTTTATACGGCAATCCAAGCATAGCACTTTCTTTTGCCCTTTTATTATCTGCTGCATCAAGATCATGTATAAACATTAAATATGTAACCTGCTCAATTACATCAAGAGGATTTGTCAAACCTCCCGATGCAAACACATCCCACAGTCCATCTATTTTGTTCTTTAATTCACCTGTTATCATTTACTATTCATCCTCCCTGTTCCATACATAAGACGTATATCTTCCACCGCTTATTTTAATTATTTTTCTTTCCTTCAATAGATTGTTTAATGCTCTCTGCACTGTTGTGCTGCTTATATCCGGGCATTTCTCAATTATTTGCTTTTTTGTTATTTTTCCAAGAGTATCTTCAATTACTTTTGCAACTCTTTCAGGTTTTGATAATTTACTTTCAATCAATACTTCAACTCTTGAAGCAAATTCTTTGTATGCTGCAAGTATTATCTGAAGCGTATACTTTACAAAGAACTTGTATTCATTTTTATTTTCATGCCAATCAATTGAACTCCTATATAATGTATCGTAATATGCTTCTTTTGTATTTTCGATTAGTTTTTCAATACTTATATACTTTCCTACAATATAATCTGAACGGTATAGCAACAGCAATGTCAGCAACCTACTCATTCTTCCATTTCCATCATTAAATGGATGAATACATAAAAAATCCAATATAAACATAGGTATTGCAAGAAGAGGATCAATTGCTTCCATGGCTATAGCATCATTATATTCTCTGCATATTTGTTCAATTGCATCAGGAACCTCCCATGGTTCTACTGGCTTAAATCTGGTATGCTGATTCCCTTCCATGTCTTCTTCAGCTATAACATTATCTGTATTTTTATATTTTCCGCCAAAAGACTCAACATTAAATTTATATAAATCTCTGTGTAACTGCAAAATAATGTTAGGTTTTAGTACAATATTATCATGGTTTTCGTGTATTGTATTTAAAACATCTCTGTAACCCGCTATTTCTTCTTCATTTCTGTTTTGAGGATTAACTTTATCTAATGCAAGTTTTTTTATTCTTTTATCAGAAGTATATATTCCTTCTATTTTATTTGATGCTTCTGTACTTTGTATCCTAGCTATTTCAACAAGCTGCGTCAGTATATCAGTTTTAGATTCAATAAACAAATTTTGTTTCCCTTTATATTCGTGAATCTGCGTAAGGAGTTTAACAATATCCTTCGACAAGAACTGTTCCCACTTATCTTTATAATTATATATTTTCATTTTTTCACCCAATTTATTCATTTTTATTATTTTGACTTAATTATAATATACCATAAGTTAAATAACTTTGTCAATGCAATTTAGTCATTTTATTGTTTTTGATTAAATTAATTTTTAAAAAATTGAGATAGTTATTTCTAACTACCTCATCAAATAAATATAATTCTACCTACTAATTTATTATACTTTCTAATTATTATAAATTATTCAGATACTCTACAACCATAAATATATATTCACTGTTTGTC
>CAZGIC010000185.1:0-2774 GCA_964526435.1 uncultured Lachnospiraceae bacterium
CGGTTATTTTATATTGGGAGGTGGTGCCTATGATATTAATGCAATGCATAATGCACAATGCATAATGCACAATGCATAATGCACAATGCATAATGCATAATGTACAATGCATAATGCACAATGCATAATGCATAATGTACAATGCACAATGCATAATGCATAATGCATAATGTACAATGCATAATGCACAATGCATAATGTACGATGCATAATGTACAATGCACAATGTATAATTAATAATGGTTAGTCTTTTAATTATGCATTATGAATTATGAATTATGAATTATTAATTATGAATTAATTCATACATCTGTTTAGACAGATCAATTTTAATTGCAGAGGGGAAACCTCGTAAAAAATCCTAGTGAAAGGAATTGATAAAATGAAAAGAAAATTTTTAGAGGACTTAGGCATTGAAAAAGAAGTCATTGACAAAATAATGGCTGAAAACGGAAAGGATATTGAAAATGCAAAGGCAGACAGTGAAAGTATTAAGGCTGAACTTGCACAAGCTCAAAATACCTTAGCCGAAAGGGATAATCAGCTTAAGGAATTAAAGACTGCAGCAGGGGACAATGAGGCATTAAGAGCCAAAATTGCGGAGCTTGAGGCAGTCAACAAAGAGGCGGCGGCAAAACACAAGGAAGAAATCAAAAACTTAAAAATAAATGCTGCTGTTGATATTGCACTGACTAAGTCGGGAGCAAAGACAGTAAAAGCTGTCAGGGCATTGCTTGATATGGAAAGCATAAAGCTTGACAAGGACGGCAATGTAACGGGAATTGATGAACAGATAAAGAGCCTTACAGAAGGTGAGGACACAAAGTATCTGTTTACCAAGGAAATCAATCATAATGGTTTTGTTCCCGGTTACGGAAGTGACAAGGACACAGAACCAGACTTTGACAAAATGACATATACGGAATTGGCCGCATATATGGCAGCTAATCCCGGAGTAAAAATTTAAATTTTAGGAGGAAATAAAAAATGGCAAAATTTGATAGTAAAAGTTTTAATCCCCAGGCCTTTGGTGCCTATGTGGAAAGAATACCACAGTTAAAGAAAAATGAACTTGTTAAAAGTATGGCTTTAAGAAGAAATGCTGAAATAAGAAATGCATTCAGCTCACAGTCAGGTACAGGCTATGCTATATTGCCTATGTATGGGCTTTTAGACGGTGATGTGCTCAATTATGACGGTAATACAGACATTACAGCTACAAGCACAACAACTTATGAAAGAGGTGTTGTTGTGGTGGGCAGGGCAAAAGCATGGATCGAAAGCGACTTTTCCGAAGATATTACAGGAGGTGCAGGATTCATGGACAATGTGGCAAGACAGGTTGCAGAGTACTTTGATGAAGTGGACCAGGATACACTCCTTGCCATACTTGAGGGTATTTATAATATGACAGGTACAGCAAATGAGGAATTTGTGGAAAATCATACATACGATGTAACTGAAACTGATACGGGAACGATTGATCAGACTACATTAAATTCTGCTGTGCAAAAGGCAGGAGGAGATAACAAGAGTAAATTTAAAATTGCAATAATGCATTCTGCTGTTGCTACTCAGCTTGAAAATCTTAATCTACTTGAATATCTTAAGTATACAGATGCTCAGGGAATTCAGAGAGATCTTACAATTGGTACATGGAACGGAAGAACTGTTATTATTGATGACAGTATGCCTGTGACTGAGAATGATGAGTATACAACATATATATTAGGTGAAGGTGCCTTTGACTATGAGAATATTGGTGCCAAAGTGCCTTATGAAATGGACAGAGATCCTTCCGTAAAGGGTGGTCAGGATACTCTGTATGCAAGACAGAGAAAGTGCTTTGCTCCATATGGCATAAGCTACACTAAGGCTAATCAGGCTACTCTTTCACCTACAAATGAGGAGCTTAAAGACGGCAGCAACTGGGAACTTGTTAATGACGGAAACGGTAATGTGATAAATCACAGAGCTATTCCTATTGCAAGAATAATTTCTAAGGCCTGATAAGTGAGGTGAGAGTAATGCCTGAAAAGGAAGATGTGATAATAAGGCTCCAAAGCCTTGGGTATGACATTAACGAGGGTGACGGGGTTACTCTTGAAAATGCAATAAGGGAAACTGTATGCTATATAAAAGCATATTGCAATATAAATAAAATCCCGAAAGAACTTTATGATACTGCTGTGGATATGGCGGTGGGAAGAGTGCTCAGGGATAAACTGGCTACGGGCAGCAGTGTGTGTGAAAATATTGACTTTGATGATGAAGGTATAAAGACTGTAACTGAGGGTGATGTCAGTGTTACATTTATGGACAGTTCGGAGAAAACTTCAAGATATGAAGAGCTTATAGACAGACTTTGCAACAAAGATGATTTGCTTGTATGCTACAGAAAGCTGAGGTGGTAATGTGGGCAGGTTTAAAAATGCTATGGAAAAACTATGGACGGGAGAATGTGACATTACTGCCTTTGAGGCTGTGACAGATGATGACGGTATTACTAAAAATGTGAAAGTTGTAAAGGGTGAAAATATTCCGTGCAGAATATCTTACAAAACATATAAGAGAGATCGTGCAGGAGAACAGAGTGAAACTGTTGACGAACTTTCAAGAGAAGTAAGGCTTATTCTGGGAAAAGATGCTGAAATAAGTGCAGGCTGCCGTGTTGTTGTAAGACAGAACGGGGAGGAAAGAAGCTTTGTTGCCTCCGGGATACCGGCGGTTTATTCTCAGCATAAGGAAGTTATGATAAGTGATGAAGAGATTTA
>CAZGIC010000186.1:0-2692 GCA_964526435.1 uncultured Lachnospiraceae bacterium
TTTAAAAATTGAGCTTATATTAAAAGCCTATTTAATAACAGGAGGAAACAAAAAATGATGAAAGAAATGGCTAAAAGCTATGATCCCTCAATTGAGGACAGAATATATAAGAACTGGCTTGATAAGGGATATTTCCATGCAGAAGTTGATAAGAATAAGGAGCCTTTTACAATTGTAATTCCGCCTCCGAATATTACAGGTCATCTTCATATGGGACATGCTCTTGATGAAACAATGCAGGATATTCTTATACGCTGGAAGAGAATGCAGGGTTATAATGCTCTCTGGGTTCCCGGAACAGACCATGCTGCAATATCTACAGAGGTTAAAATTGTAAATCAAATGCGTGAAGAGGGAGTTACAAAGGAAGATATTGGCAGAGAAGGCTTTCTTAAAAGAGCCTGGGAATGGAAGAAAGAATACGGCGGAACTATACTTAATCAGTTAAAGAAGCTTGGTTCTTCCTGTGACTGGGAAAGAGAAAGATTTACAATGGATGAAGGTCTTTCTGATGCTGTTCTTACGGTTTTTTGTAATTTATATGAAAAGGGATATATTTATCAGGGAGAAAAGCTTATTAACTGGTGTCCTGAGTGCCAGACAACTATTTCTGATGCAGAAGTTGAACATGTGGATAAACAGGGTGGTTTCTGGCATATTAAGTATCCTATTAAGGGAACTGACAGATTTCTTGAATTTGCTACAACAAGACCTGAAACTATGCTTGGTGATACTGCCATTGCTGTGCATCCTGATGATGACAGATATAAGGATGTTGTAGGCAAGGTTTGTGTTGTGCCTTTTGTTGACAGAGAAATTCCTATTATAGCAGATACTTATGTTGATATGGAATTTGGTACAGGTGTTGTTAAGATTACTCCTGCCCATGACCCTAATGACTTTGAAGTAGGTGAAAGACATAATCTGCCTAAAATAAATATTTTAAATGATGACGGTACAATAAATGCAAACGGCGGTAAATTTAAAGGCATGGACAGATATGAGGCGAGAGAGCAGATAATAAAAGAGCTTGATGAAATGGGGCTGTTTATTAAGAAAGAAGATATTACTCATGCCGTAGGTACTCATGACAGATGCGGAAGCGTTATTGAGCCTCTTATCAAAAAACAGTGGTTTGTAAAGATGGATGAGCTTGCAAAGCCGGCTCTTGATGCTTATTATAAAGGTGATTTGAAATTTGTCCCTGACAGATTTGGAAAAATATATACTCACTGGCTTGAGGATATTCATGACTGGTGTATTTCAAGACAGCTTTGGTGGGGACACAGAATACCTGCTTACTACTGTGACTGTGGTGAAGTAATTGTATCCAAGACTGCACCTGAAGTTTGTCTTAAGTGCGGAGGTACTCACTTTGTACAGGATGAGGACTGTCTTGATACATGGTTCTCTTCTGCGTTGTGGCCATTTTCAACTTTAGGCTGGCCTGAAAAGACTCCTGAACTTGAGTATTTTTATCCTACAGATGTTCTTGTAACAGGATATGATATTATTTTCTTCTGGGTTGTAAGAATGGTATTTTCTGCAATGGAGCAGATGGGTGAGGTGCCATTTAAGACTGTTCTTATTCACGGACTTGTAAGGGACAGCCAGGGAAGAAAGATGAGTAAATCTCTTGGTAATGGTATTGATCCACTTGAAATTATAAAAGAGTCCGGTGCAGACGCTTTAAGACTTACTCTTATTACAGGTAATGCTCCCGGAAACGATATGAGATTTTATACTGAAAGAGTTGAAAACAGCAGGAATTTTGCAAATAAGCTTTGGAATGCTTCAAGATTTGTAATGATGCATATTGGTGATGAAAATCCAAAGTGTGAATTGAGTGAGCTTACTGCTGCTGACAGATGGATATTAAGCAAGGTCAATTCTCTTGCAAAAAATGTAACGTCTAACCTTGATGCTTATGAACTTGGTATTGCAGTGCAGAATGTTTATGACTTTATATGGGATGAGTACTGTGACTGGTATATTGAAATGGTTAAGCCAAGACTTTATGACAAGGAAAATCCTACAAGAAATGCGGCATTATGGACATTAAAGACAGTTCTTATAAATGCTCTTAAAATGCTTCATCCATTTATGCCTTTTGTAACAGAGGAAATATTTACTTCTATTCAGAGTGAAGAAGAAACAATTATGTACTCAAAGTGGCCTGAATACAATGATGAATTCAACTTTGAGGATGATGAAAAGTCAATTGAGCTTATGAAAGAAGCTATTAAGTCCATAAGAAATATAAGGGCTGAAATGAATGTTGCTCCGAGCAAAAAGGCTAAGGTTATTGTTGTAAGTGAGGATGAGGAAGTTAGAAGTATTTTTGAAAATGGCAAGGTATTCTTTGCTCCTCTTGCTTATGCAAGCGAGGTTGCCGTACAGATTGATATGACAGGTATAGGTGATGATGCTGTATCTGTTGCTATACACAAGGGTATGATTTACATGCCTTTTGCAGAGCTTGTTGATATTGCAAAGGAAAAAGAAAGACTTTCCAAGGAGAGAGAAAAACTTATAAAAGAAGTTGAAAGAGTTGAAAAGAAACTTTCAAATACCGGTTTTGTTTCTAAGGCTCCTGAAAAGGTTATTAATGAGGAAAAGGCTAAGCTTGAAAAGTACAGTAACATGCTTAAGAGCGTTGAGGAACAGATTGATAAGTTAAATAAATAATTTA
>CAZGIC010000187.1:0-2498 GCA_964526435.1 uncultured Lachnospiraceae bacterium
AAAAAGGAAATAAAAAAATTGAAAGAAATACAGCAGGAATAATATAAACGCATAAACAAGCCAATATCCCAATTAAATGATATTGGCTTATTTTATACATTATAAGTAATTCGGCTTTATCCCTTGCCTCTTTTACATAAAAATACATTTATAACCTCTCTCTTGTCCTTGACAAATCCACAAAATAGTATTAAAATTTAAAGTGATAGATTATATAATTAACACAAGGAGAACATAATTATGGCTAAAGATAAACTGGTTACCGCTATAACCTCTATGGAGGAGGATTTTGCCCAGTGGTACACTGACGTTGTTAAGAAAGCAGAGCTTATTGATTATTCAAGTATACGCGGATGTATGATATTAAGACCAAACGGCTACGCTATATGGGAAAATATTCAAAAAGAACTTGACTCAAGATTTAAGGCTACAGGTGTAGAAAACGTATATATGCCTCTTTTCATACCTGAAAGTCTTTTACAGAAAGAAAAGGATCATGTTGAGGGCTTTGCCCCTGAAGTAGCATGGGTTACCCACGGCGGTAATGAAAAACTTCAGGAAAGACTTTGTGTAAGACCTACATCAGAAACTCTTTTCTGTGATTTGTATTCAAACATTATTCAGTCTTACAGAGATTTACCAAAGCTTTACAATCAATGGTGTTCAGTTGTAAGATGGGAAAAGACAACAAGACCTTTCCTCCGTTCAATGGAATTTTTATGGCAGGAAGGTCACACAGCACACGCAACAGCAGAGGAAGCTGAAGAAAGAACTATACAGATGCTCAACGTATATGCTGATTTCTGTGAACAGGTTCTTGCAATACCAATGATAAAGGGAAGAAAAACAGAAAAAGAAAAATTTGCAGGAGCACATTCAACATATACAATTGAAGCACTTATGCACGACGGAAAAGCCTTACAGTCAGGCACAAGCCATAACTTTGGCGACGGCTTTGCAAAAGCGTTTGACATACAGTACACAGACAAAGATAACAAGTTACAGTATGTCCATCAAACTTCATGGGGTATGTCTACAAGAATCATAGGTGCCGTTATTATGGTACACGGCGACAACAGCGGTCTTGTGCTTCCTCCAAGAATTGCTCCTAATCAGGTAGTAATCGTACCTGTAATGCAAAAAAAGGAAGGTGTCCTTGACAAAGCAAACGAAATTAAGGAAAGACTTTCAAAAGTATCAAGAGTTATACTTGATGACAGCGACAAGTCACCCGGATGGAAGTTCAGCGAACACGAAATGAGAGGTATACCTGTAAGAGTAGAACTTGGACCAAGAGACATTGAAAACAATCAGGCAGTTCTTGCCAGACGTGACAATGGTGAAAAGATCACTGTAAGCCTTGATAACATTGAAGAGGAAGTAACAAAACTTCTTGACGAAATTCAAAGCAATCTGTTGGAAAAAGCAAGAAAACACAGAGATTCTCATACTTACACAGCTACCAATATGGAAGAATTTGAAAAAACACTTAAAGAAACTCCTGGTTTTATTAAAGCTATGTGGTGCGGTGACGAAGCCTGCGAACTTGAAATCAAGGAAAAGACCAGTGCTACTGCAAGATGTATGCCATTTGAGCAGGAACATATATCAGACAAATGTGTATGCTGCGGTAAACCGGCAAAGACAATGGTTTACTGGGGTAAGGCATACTAAAAAATTCAAGAGGAGGTTACGTTTATGGAAATTATTAATGCTGTAATTGAAAATACCGATTCCCCTGAAATTCAGGCAATTCTGGCAAAGCTTAATTCTGAAGAAGATATTCTTTTTACAAATGAAAATATCGAAAAAAATACCCTGGAGGTAGAATATATTGAACCTATAAACAATATTAAAGTTTTAGGCAATATCCCTGCTGATATAATTGCATCAGTCAAAGAAAAATACGGAGAAGATGTTTCCATTGACATTTATGACTATGTTGTAACTTATGATCAGGGTATGTATGGTCTTGTTGCAGATCTTGAAGTTGATAGAGTTGAATTTGAAAAACCTGTAAAAGATAAAAAACTCCCCTTACCTCTTCTCATAATAATAGGTGTCGCAACAGGCATACTTACAATTGTACTTGTTATTTTAAAGCTTATATTTGCAAACAAAAAGAATAAATAAATATATTTTTAAATGTAATAAAAGGACAGTCACATTTATTGTGAACTGTCCTTTATTAGAATTAATAATTTCCTATGCAGTTTAAAAAGGTTCTGTAATATTGGGTGTGGTCGTTATCGTAAACTCCCATATTTGCCTCCTTTTTAAAGGGTTGGTCGTATTGCTTCGCAATACTGCTCACCTATGCAACCAAGAGGTGGCAGCTCGGCAGAGCTGTCGGAGGATTTTTATAAACCACACCAATTGACAAAAAACCTTTAAAAATAATGTAAAAATATCCGTCATATCATTTTGATATGACGGATATTTTAAAACAACATATTTACACGCAAAAACAGTAAATATTCAATTACCGCATGTAACTC
>CAZGIC010000188.1:0-2485 GCA_964526435.1 uncultured Lachnospiraceae bacterium
ACACTATAAGAGATACGGCAATTGTTTCTCCAGTGCAGTATAATCATAAAGTAAACCCTCTGATTGTAAAAATGCACCAAATATATATACGTAATTTGTCAAAGTATGTTGATGCAGTTACAGCTCCGTCAGAATATACGTTGAAAACATCTTTAGCTATAGGTGCTTTCAAAGACTCAAAGGTTAAGAAATGTGTTTTTAACAGTGTAGAAATTGACTATGATTTGCTGCATAAAATGGTTGAAGAACGAAAAAAACGTAAGTCTCCATGTGTTAAATTTATGTATGCAGGCCGATTGATTTATCTTAAAGGTATTCGTCAGATGATAGAGGCTTTTTCTAAAATAGAGAGTAAAGACTGTGAACTTCATATTTGCGGGAATGGTGAGCTTGAGGAATATGTAAAAGAAAAAGCTAAAAAAGACAATAGAATCATATATCATGGAAAACTTAACAATGAACAGCTTGCAGAGCGGTATAAGGAATGTGATGTTCTGTTGTTCCCATCTGTATGGCCCGAACCATTTGGACGTGTTTTTATTGAGGGAAATATGTATGGAATGCCTGTTATTGCTGGGAATTGTGGTGGTATTCCTGAAATTCATGCTGTTACACATGGTGGGGACTTATGTGACTGTGAGGATGTAAATAAACTTGCAGATATGATGAGGAAATATTTAAATAGATATTATCTTAATCAGTTCTATATCAGTATAGAAAATAGTATTGAAACATTTGATATTAGTATTCAAATAAAAATGTTTGAAAAAATTTATAATACAGTAAAAAGAAATAGGGTGAACACCATATGAGAATCATTATAAAAAAAGAAAGTTTATATTATTTTCTTATGCTAATTCCATTCTTTTTTCCAGCAACATTTGCAAGTCTTCTGCATGTAGGTACAATTATAAAATTTTTAAAAATTCTTGTAGGTATATTAGTTATACTGCAAACAATAGAAAAGCATAGAATTTCATTTTATTTAATGATTGTGATAGGATTTTATGTGATAATTTGTATATCGGCAATATTACATGGGCTTCAATTTGATAACTGGTTAATTGATATTGTATTTATATTGTTTATTAATTTTTTAACCTGTAAGAAAAAATCTTTAATTTGTTTTTTAAAGGTATATGTTAGTTTATATACTTTTATGATTTTAATTAACTTGGGTACGATGTTACTTTTCCCTAATGGATTATATGCAACTACTGTTTATGAAATGAATTGGTTTTTGGGATATAAAAATGTTATTGTAAGATTTCTTATCCCTTATATTACTATGTATTTTACATTAAAGAAATTAAATAATAACACAAAACTCAAGCTGGAAAAAAAAGACATATTCATATTAATAGTTGTTATAGTAAGTGTGCTGATATCACATTCATTTAACAGTATAATTGGCTTGGTTGTTTATGTAATACTATTCTTTCGTTTGGGGAAACGAAAGAATTTACCTAATTATATAATTTCAAAATCTTTCGCTTTATATTGTATATTGGATTTAATGTTGCTGAAATTTAATATTACCGCACTGTTCAAGAATTTTATTGTTAACGTTCTTGAGCGTAATAGTTCCGAAGCCGCAAGAATTGCCATTTGGAATCGTACAATAGATTTGATTTCGAAATCACCGGCTATCGGGTACGGAGGAATAGAAAATGAAATGTATAATTTTACATTCAATATTTCACATCCACATAATTTATTATTATATTATTTAATGCTTGCTGGTGTTGTTGGAATTCTTTTATTTTTTGTAGCAATTATTTATGTTGAACGTGCTATCCAAAAACAAAAAGATGAACAAATTAAATACGTGTATCAATTATTTGCAATTTCATATATAGCTTTTTTCTCAATGGGATTCATGGAATCTCTGACAGGTGCGGTAATGTTTGTACCAATGCTGATTGTTTTATATAATGTTAATGAACATTACGCCTAGCGTAACTGGATAGTCTAACAAACGCAAGTGGCGATAAGCAAAGCATCAGAATATTCACCGTTGTTATTATAAGTGTAGGTCTGGCAAACCACATAGAGATACAATGGAGATACATTAATGGATGATTAGAGTTTATCATATAGTCTACATAATTGTACGTATCATACATACTCATGTCTATATATCATTGTAAAATAATGTTTGAAGAATTATGCGAAATCTATCAGAAAGGCATGTAAATGAGAGATGTGATTATTATTAAGTTGACAACGTTGCTGGATTATATGTATATGTATGTGTTGATTTAACCCAAAAAGCGTGGCAAAAGAGGTCGATTGCATCAAAGAAATGATTGGCATGATGCTATCCGACAGATATCTGGAACATATAGAAAGGAAGACGAATATATGAAAATAGGACTTTGTACTCCTTACAAAATAGATAACTATGGCACAAAGCTGCAGGCATATGCTGTTCAGGAAAAAATAAAGGGTATGGGGTACGATGTTGAAGTTGTTAATTTTGACC
>CAZGIC010000189.1:0-2401 GCA_964526435.1 uncultured Lachnospiraceae bacterium
CCTCCCATATGGAAGTGCTTACAAAACGCTATAGCTCCAACTCAATCTTTTCATACATACACAAAAGCGATGCCTCTCCATTATCAACTTCACTTATCTGAAATCTGTACTTTATTTCTTATAAGCTGCCAAGAAGTAAATTAGCCTGGCTTATAACCCCGCACAGCATTTCCATCACTTTCACCTGAAGCTTATTTATCTCTTCAAACAATTTGTGAAGTGCAGAATAATCACCTTCTATACTGTGAAATTCTATTGTCAGCTGATGCATATACTGGTCACCTTCAATTTTTTCGCTGTATTCCCTTAAAGTTTTTTCAATTGACTGTTTATAATTTACATAAGACCTGTACATTTCTATCTGGTCATCAGCCAAATTTTTTTTATCTTTTGCATAATCTGTAAGTCTATCGTTAATAGCCTTGTCATTGTTTTTTGTATAGGTAAGCATATTGCTTATTATTTCAGTATTTGATTTCACCGAATTTACCATAGCTTCCACATTACTGCATGAATAATTTTGGACATTATTTTCCATATACCTCTCTCCCCGCCACTATATATTAATAAAATTTGCTAATAAGAGTTTATTCCTTTCGCTTTTCATTATATATATTACCACATATTTCAAAAGAAAAAATTAAATTGAAATTATAATATTATTAAAATTACAGCTTAAATAAATATTTCACAGTAATAAGGGCTGTATATTTTGTCCTTTTCTGCAAAACCTAATATTGAGGTGAAAATATTGAAAAAATTTATATTAATCCTTTCCTTAATTTTACTTGCAGGCTGCAGCAAAACAAAATCCAAAGACATTTCTCTAAGTCAGGTCCTTGAAGAAATAAAAGTAGTTGCAGAATTCAGCAACACCAGGACAGCAGACCTTACAAATCAAAAAATCGCCGCACAATACGGCATTGACCCTGTTTCAATATCAGAAGGATATGTATACTATTCAGCTGATCCTGATACCGCCGATGAAATAATTATAGTAAGAGCAGCCTCTCAAAATGAAGTGGAAAACATAGAAAAAGCTCTTAGTGCAGAACTTCAGGCAAAAGCCGAATCATGGAAGAACAACGACGTCCAGTCTGCTAAAATCGAAAAGCATCTGATGCGTACAATAGGTGACTGCGTTCTTCTTGCTATAGGTGACAGAGCCACAGAAGCTGATCAGGTATTCAGTCAGCTCAAAGCCTGATAAAATTACGTCGATTCTAAGCTTTATTTAATGTTTTTTCTATTGACAAACCCACTCATAAATATTACAATATAAGTAGTATATTATCCACGACTATGGATAGTGGGAGGTTTTTTATGTATTTGAATAAGAAATTATTGGCTGTTTCACTTGCAGCACTTTCAATATTATGTGCTGCCTGCGGCAAAACAACAGAAGAGCAGACTGATACAGCAGAAAATAATAACAATATCAGCACCGATGTTTCAGTGGGTAATGCAATACTTCCTGAAGTAAACGAAGATATGGCACCTACTGATGAAGAAAAAATCGACATAAGCATTGGTTTGATTAAGAACAGTGCTTCTGCTTTGGGTGCTGCCAATCTTTTTGTAAACAGCAGCGACAATTCAGCTTATGAAAAATATACCCCTGTTGTCTACAACACAGCAGATGAATTATATAATGCTTTTATTTCCGGAGAAATCGGCGTTGCTGTTCTCCCTGCCGATAAAGCCGCAATGTGTTATGAGGCAATAAACTGCTATGTTACTGCCGTAACTACAACATGCAACTACTATATTGCAGAAAACGGCACAAATATAAAGGATATTCCTGATTTAGACGGACAAACAATTACTGTCAGTGCAGAAGATACAATGGCACAAAGCATATTGAATATCATTGCCAAATATAACGATATAACTGTAAACTATGCTACAGTTGACACCACTGCACAGCTTGTAAGCGGTCTTAAGGACGGCAGTATAACTATCGCCCTTTTGCAGGAACCATATTTAAGCCAGGTAACAAGTGACAATATCCGCAGTGCACTTGATCTTTATGATTACTGGGATGATGCCACCGATATAGACCTTGTAACCTCATGCCTTGTAGTAAATAAAAACTTTATATCTGAAAATGCAATAGCATTCCAATTCTTTATGAAAGACTATTCAGCTTCAGCTCCTACAGCAAAAAGAACAGCAGCTGAAACTGCACAAAGTGCCGGAGAATTTGCTCTTGTAGATGACGTTGATTCATGCAAGGCTGCTATTCCCGGCTGCGGAATTACTTTTAAAACTGACGAAGATATGAAAACATTACTTCAGGCCTTTTACAATATTATTGCTGAAGAAAATGCAGAAATTTTAGGCGGTCGAGTTCCTGAAGAAGATTTTTACTTTGTTAACGAAAACAACAATTAACTTAAAA
>CAZGIC010000190.1:0-2381 GCA_964526435.1 uncultured Lachnospiraceae bacterium
CAAAGATCTATGTTATAATATCAACTGTTGTAAAAACACACACAGACTGATTTGGTAAGAATGGTGACGCTTGAACGTGTTTCTTGTCATAAGTCCGTGGAGGAAAAACCAAAATTAAGGAGGAAATAATAATGGCTGTTATTTCAATGAAGCAATTATTAGAAGCTGGTGTACACTTTGGTCACCAGACAAGAAGATGGAACCCTAAAATGGCTGAATACATCTTCGCTGAAAGAAATGGTATTTATATCATTGATCTTCAGAAAACTGTTAAGAAAGTAGATGAAGCTTACAACGCTGTAGCTGAAATCATTAAGGATGGCGGCGAAATTCTCTTTGTAGGTACTAAGAAGCAGGCTCAGGATTCTATTAAGGAAGAAGCTCAGAGATGTGGTATGTACTATGTTAATGAGAGATGGTTAGGCGGTATGCTTACAAACTTCACTACTGTTAAAACAAGAATTGCAAGATTAAAAGAACTTGATGCAATGATTGAAGACGGTACAATGGATTTACTTCCTAAGAAGGAAGTTGCAAAGCTTATGCACGAAAAGGAAAAGCTTGACAAAAATATCGGCGGTATTAAGGAAATGACAAGAATTCCTGACTGCATTTTCATTGTTGACCCAAGAAAAGAAAGAATTGCTGTACAGGAAGCTCATAATTTAAATATTCCTATTGTTGCAATTGTTGATACTAACTGTGATCCTGATGAAATTGATTACGTAATTCCTGGTAACGATGACGCTATAAGAGCTGTTAAGTTAATTGCAGGCAAAATTGCTGATGCTGTTATTGAGTCAAAGCAGGGCGAACAGGGTATCCCTGAAGTTGCAACTGAAACTGAAGTTGAAGCAGAAACTACAGAAGAATAATTATTTATTGAATTATATAAATTATATTTATAAACTTACAGGCTTTAGCCACAAGGCTGAAGCCTGTTTTTACAAAACTAACTTTTAAAATAACAGGAGGATAAGAAAATGGCTGTTACTGCTGCTATGATTAAAGAATTAAGAGAATTAACAGGTGTCGGTATGAGTGCTTGTAAAAATGCACTTGTTGAAACTGATGGTAACATCGAAGAAGCAATTGAATATTTAAGAAAGCAGGGTCTTGCTAATGCTGCAAAGAAAGCAGGAAGAATTGCAGCTGAAGGTTTAAGCTACGCATATATTTCCGATGACAACAGTGTAGGTACAGTTGTTGAGGTTAACTCTGAAACTGACTTTGTTGCAAAGAATGATTTATTCAAAGCATTTGTTGACAACGTTGCAAAGCAGGCTGCTAAGTCAGATGCTAAGGATGTTGAAAGTTTATTAGAAGAAAAATGGATAGAAGACGAATCTAAAACTGTTAAAGAAGCTTTAACAGAAAAAATATCTGTTATCGGTGAAAACCTTAACATCAGAAGATTTGAAAAGGTTGTAAACACAGGCGATTCTTTCCTTGTATCTTACATCCATGCAGGAGGAAAAATTGCAGTTTTAGTAGAACTTGCTACTTCTTCTAAAGATGAAGCTCTTGTTACAGCAGGAAAGAACGTTGCAATGCAGATTGCATCTATGAGCCCTAAGTTTGTTTCTACAGATGATGTTCCAGCTGATTTTATTGCTCATGAAAAAGAAGTTCTTTTAGAGCAGGCTAAGAACGATCCAAAGAATGCTAACAAACCTGAAGCAATTCTTGAAAAGATGCTTACAGGCAGACTTAATAAGGAAATGAAAGAAGTTTGCTTATTAGAGCAGGAATATGTTTTAGGTGACAAGATTTCTGTAGGACAGTATTTAAAGGAAGTTTCAAAAGAAATCGGCGCTGATGTTACTGTTAAGAATTTTATAAGATTTGAAACAGGTGAAGGTATCGAAAAGAAGAGCGAAAACTTCGCTGAAGAAGTTGCAAAGGCAATGCAGTAATATTGGATTTGTCATATTAACAGCAAAATGAAAGCTTGCTTTCGGTTTTGTGCAAAAATAATCAGAGCTAAGTTCTGATAACATTATTTATAAAAAGAGGAATTGTCATTTTGATGATTCCTCTTTTATAATGTTTATAAAAAATTATAAACCTATTAACAAATTCCATAATATGTGGTAAAGTTTAAATATAAAAAATATATTGGATACGTCATTAAAGATTTATGCAATTCTTCAGTGTCACTGCAATAATCAGACATCATTGTATTATATTAACAGGGAGTGATTTAATATGGACGCAGCAGACTATTTATTACAATATATGGAAAATAATAATTTAAGCATATACAAATTTGCAAAACTTACAAAATTAAACGAGAAAACCATTAGAAATATTTTATGCAAAAAGACTACTCCATCAATAAAAACATGTTATAAAATTATGAAAACCACAAATGATGATTT
>CAZGIC010000191.1:0-2310 GCA_964526435.1 uncultured Lachnospiraceae bacterium
CACATTGTCCCACTACCACAAGGGCAGCCCATTTTCCTCCAAGCTCACGCTTTATTGACGCAATTGCAGCAACACAAGGAGTATAAAGCAGACAAAACACAAGAAGAGCCATAGCACTTACAGGTGTCAATATATCATTAAGCACATTATCTGATGTTATAAGCACAGACAAAGTTGAAACAACACTTTCCTTAGCCATAAATCCGCTTATTAAAGCCGTTGAAATTCTCCAGTCATCAAATCCCAGAGGTTTAAAAACAGGAGAAATAAATCCTGCCACAGCAGCCAGTATACTATCCTGTGAATCCAAAACCATATTCAGTCTGAAATCAAAGTTCTGCAAAAACCATATAACAATTGTTGCTAAAAATATAATTGTAAATGCTCTGCGAAGAAAATCCTCAGCCTTTTCCCAAAGAAGCTGTATAACATTTTTCGCCCCCGGCATACGGTAATTCGGAAGTTCCATAACAAAAGGAACAGGATCACCTTTAAACAAACTTTCCTTCATTACTACTGCCGAAAGTATGCCTAATACAATACCAATAAAATACAGTCCTATCATAACAACTGCACCATGTTTCGGGAAAAAAACTGCAGTAAAAAATCCGTATATAGGCAACTTTGCAGAACAACTCATAAAAGGTGTAAGGAGTATTGTCATCTTCCTGTCCCTTTCAGAAGAAAGCGTTCTGCTTGCCATTACACCGGGAACAGTACAGCCAAAGCCAATAAGCATTGGAACTATACTTCTTCCTGACAAACCTATTTTACGCAGAAGCTTGTCCATTACAAAGGCAACTCTTGCCATATATCCGCTGTCCTCAAGGAGGGAAAGAAAGAAAAACAGTGTAACAATAACAGGCAGAAAGCTGAGCACACTTCCCACACCTGCAAAAATACCGTCAATTATAAGTGAATGAAGAGCATCGTTTACATTTGCGGCACTAAGGGCGGCATCTGTAATATCCGTAAGCCATGTTATTCCCATATCCAGCAAATCAGATAACCATGCACCTATTACATTAAATGTCAGCCAGAACACAATAGCCATTATCCCTACAAAAGCAGGAATAGCAGTGTACTTTCCCGTAAGTATACTGTCAATTTTTCTGCTTCTTATATGTTCCCTGCTTTCCTTTGGCTTTACTACAGTTCTGTCACATACCTTCTGTATAAAACGAAATCTCATATCAGCTATAGCCGCTGCTCTGTCAAGCCCACGTTCCGTTTCCATCTGGTATATTATGTGCTCAATCATTTCCTTTTCATTCTTCTGGAGCTTAAGCTTTTCCATTATCATCTTGTCGCCTTCGGCAAGCTTTGAAGCTGCAAAACGCACAGGTATTCCCGCTCTTTCGGCATGATCCTCAATCAAATGCATTATGCCATGTATACATCTGTGTACTGCACTTCCCTCATCATCTCCACTGCAGAAATCAACTCTGCCGGGCTTTTCCTGATATTTTGCAATATGTATGGCATGGTCAACAAGCTCACCTATTCCCTCATTCTTAGCTGCTGAAATAGCCACAACAGGAATACCAAGCATATCTTCCATTTCATTAATACGTATAGAGCCTCCGTTTTCTCTTACCTCATCCATCATATTAAGAGCTAAAACCATGGGGATATCAAGTTCCATAAGCTGCATTGTAAGATACATATTTCTTTCAATATTTGACGCATCTACAATATTAATAATTCCCTTTGGTTTTTCATTAAGTATAAATTCCCTTGTCACAATTTCTTCACTGCTGTAAGGTGACATGGAATATATTCCCGGCAGATCAGTAATCAATGTATTACGGTGCCCTGTAATAACCCCGTCTTTTCTGTCAACTGTTACTCCGGGGAAATTTCCCACATGCTGATTTGAGCCTGTAAGTCTGTTAAAAAGTGTTGTCTTACCGCAGTTCTGATTTCCCACAAGAGCAAATGTTATTGTTTCTCCATCAGGCAAAGGATGCTCATCAGCCTTTACATGATATTTTCCCCCTTCGCCAAGTCCGGGATGAGGAATGCTTTTCTTTCTTTCAATTCCCTTTTCAACAGTATGTTTTGTTATTTCTCTTATTTTAATTTTTTCAGCATCATCAACACGTATTGTAAGCTCATATCCGTGAATTTTCAGTTCCATAGGATCCCCCATGGGAGCCAGTTTTATTAATGTAACTTCCGCTCCGGGTATAAGACCCATATCAAGAAAATGTTGTCTTAAAGCTCCTTCTCCCCCTACAGAAAGAATTACAGCAGATTTTCCCACTTCCAGTTCATTTAAGTTCATTACTCACACTCCTTTTGTAAAAT
>CAZGIC010000192.1:0-2171 GCA_964526435.1 uncultured Lachnospiraceae bacterium
TAAGTGCTCTTGAAGATGGAGTTGTAAGCAGTGAAGAACTTAGCAGTATGTTAAGCAGGGTTCAGAAATTTGATGAGAGAAAGAAAGCTGTGACTGAATGGAAATTTGGAAAAGCAGCCTGAAAATGAAAAAATTTTAATAACGAAATATGTCGATAAGTGTAATGCAGACTGGTCATTGACATATTATGGGGGTGTGATATAATTGTAATATAATAGTTTGGGGAGGTATTGCTATGGCTGTTTCAAAAAATAAGGTTATTGAGGGAAAATTTAAGGGAAAAGGTTTATTTGCCAAAAGAAACAGGGCTTACATAATTATAAAACTGCCTCCATCAGCTCCGCTTTTTGGAACACAGAAGTATGTATTTTTGGATAGTAATACTGTTGAATGGTACCAAAGAGTAAGCGGTTCCTTTGGGTCAAATATTGTGCTTATAATATGACTTATCCGAAGAAAATGAAAGCTTGCTTTCGATTTTCGAGGAAAAGTCACCGAGGAGTCAGCCGAGGTTGTAATATTCTTTGCGATAGCAAAGAGCTATGGAAACGAAGTGACATAGCAACAGGAAGTTTTAACTTCCTGTAATATTTAAAGACGGCAATAAATCATTAATTGATATTGATGAAAGAATATATGAAGCTTTAAAAAGTGGGTGTATGTATAATATAAAGTTTGATGATAATATTAATGACTATTATGGATTTGATATACATAAAGAAATTAAATGTCCGCATTGCAAAAATGTTGCATATGGTGCTGTGGGTGAAAAGTGTCCTTTTTGCAGAAGGTTATATAGTATGCCTGCTAAAAACTGGCGGATAAGAGATTGGATAGGGGTACCGTTATTATTGATTTTTTATCCGGCAGGATTGATATGGATGTGGGTAAACAGATCATATTATTTGAAGTCGAGGATATATATAACAATAGCATGTGCTATTTTTACATTATTGGGATTTTGGATGGGTGCATTTGAGGTATAAAAAGAGCTGAAAAGAAATGCTTGCATTTCTTGCAGTAAGTTTATTGCAATTGCAGGAGCAGGGCAGGTAATTGAAAGTGAAATGGAGAAAGCGGCTTAAAGGATATTGGAAAATATTGACAAAACATATATCTATGATATAATAATGTTAAAAGATATGTGTTGGAGGTATAAATATGGCAAAAAAGGCAAGAAATTTAGTTATTGAGGGAGAATATAAAGGTAAGGGAGTTGGTTGTTCTGCCGGAGAAATATATATTGTCCCTAAAATTTTTAAAATGATACAGTTAAATTGTGAAAGTGTAGAGAGTTATCAATTGGTAGATGAAAAGACATTCAGTGCAGGAGCAGGTACAAGTTTAGCGAGGGGTATTATAGGAAATGCAATAGCTGGAAATGCCGGAGCCTTGGCTGGTATTGCATCGGCACCGCAGAATGATGTTTATATAGTGCTTATTAATTTTAAAGATGGTAAAAAATCTTTAATTGAAATTGATGGTAAACATTTTGAAATATTAAAGCAAAATTTGATGTATAATTTAAAGTTATAATTAGGATAAAGGACAATCGTAAGGTTGTTCTTTTTTGTATGATGTAGAAAAGAGTGAGTTTAATGTCTGAAAAGAAATTGTATGAAGAACTTAAATACAGAAATAGAATGGAAAATATTGACAAATATAGTATATATATGATATAATTACTTTAAAATATTTATAAATGGAGGTATGATTATGACTACTAAGGGAAGGAATGTTGTTATAGATGGAGATTATATGGCTATGCAGTTGGGGAATACATTAGAACCTACAATAAGAATAGGAATAATTAAATCTCTTACATTAAACAGTAAGACAGTTGAAAGTTATGAAATAAAAGATGAACAGCCTATGAATGATTTATATGTTGTATTTATTAAATTTAAAGATGGTAAAAAATCTTTAATAGAAATGGATGGTAAACATTTTATGACGTTCAAAAGAACATTTATGTACAAGATAGATCAATAATTTTATTAAAAATGGACAATCGAAAGATTGTTCTTTTTTTATGGGAAAGGGGTGGATATTATGTCAGTAAATGATATTAGCGACAGTATAAAAAATGCTATGGGTATGAGCAGTGAATTGAATAATATTATTGGTAATGTTTATAACAAAATGACAGCAATAAATAATATAAGTCAGAA
>CAZGIC010000193.1:0-2144 GCA_964526435.1 uncultured Lachnospiraceae bacterium
ATTACATTCGCTCATTTTTATTATTGAATCGGATAAGTGCTATCAATTATATATTTATTATTACATTATGAGGATTTCCTCAGAAGTAACTCCCTTCCCGCCATATGTAATTGAAAACACTGTATATACAGCCACTAATTGATGCCTGTACTTTTCCTTATATCATTCCATCAGGGCTGTTCAGGAGCTTCTTCATCAGCCTTGTCCTGGTACCTCTCCCTCTGGCATTTCAGGAGCTTCTCCGTCAGGCTGTCCTGGTGCCTCTCCGTCAGGCATTTCCGGTGCCTCTCCGTCAGGCATTTCCGGTGCCTCTCCATCCGGCATTTCAGGAGCTTCTCCATCAGGCATTTCCGGTGCCTCTCCATCCGGCATTTCAGGAGCTTCTCCATCAGTCTGTTCTGGTGCTTCTTCTTCCGTTGCTGTCGTTGTTTCCTCTGATGACTCAGTACTGCTCTGACTACAGCCGCTAAATGCCACACTTAAGGCACAAACAGAAACTATCGCAAAAATTATTGATAATTTTCTTTTCATTAATAAAACCTCTCCTTTTAACTTGTTTTATTTTACTTACATAGAAAATATTACCATATTCAAATTAAATAAAAAGTAAATATTTATTAAAATAAATTAATAATTACTTAAGCAATTTAAAATAAATTTATAAATTACTCCATATCATCAATTATCTTTTTATTCAGACTTATAAGCTTTTTAATATAGGCTTCTGACGGTCCCCCGTCCACAATTCTCGAATTTACACAAGTATCCAGGTCAATAGCATTATAAATATCCTCTGTAAACACATCACTTACAGCCTTATACTCATCAAGTGTAAGGTCGTCTAAATTCTTGTCATTATTAATGCAGTAAAGCACAAGCTGTCCAATAATAGCATGGGCATCTCTGAAAGGCACACCCTGCTTAACAAGCCAGTCTGCGGCATCGGTAGCATTCATAAATCCCTTTCTTGCAGCCTGTCTCATATTGTCCTTGTTAAATGTCATTGTATCCACCATTCTTGTAAACACAGGCAGACACATTTTTAATGTATCCACAGCATCAAATACGCCTTCCTTGTCCTCCTGCATATCCTTGTTGTAAGCCAGAGGAATTCCTTTCATTACAGTAAGCATAGCCACTAAATGACCATATACCCTGCCAGTCTTTCCCCTTATAAGTTCAGCCATATCAGGATTTTTCTTCTGTGGCATAATGGAGCTTCCTGTTGAATAGGCGTCATCCATTTCAACAAACTTGTACTGCTGTGAATTCCATACTATAATTTCCTCACAAAATCTTGACAAATGCATCATTATCATTGAAAGAGCATTTAAAAGCTCAATCACAAAATCTCTGTCACTTACTCCGTCCATTGAATCCAGTGTAATAGAATCAAAGCCAAGCTGTTCCCTTACAAATTCTCTGTCAAGGGGATATGTAGTTGCCGCAAGAGCACCTGAACCTAAAGGCATAACATTGGTTCTCTTGTATGTATCACAAAGCCTGTCATAATCCCTCTTAAACATTTCAACATATGCAAGTAAATGATGAGCCAGTGTCACAGGCTGTGCATTCTGCAAATGAGTATATCCGGGCATAACCGTATTTACATTTTTCTCAGCAATATTGTTAAGCACAGTTATAAGTTCCTTAACAAGCCCCTTAATATCTGTTATCTGTTCCTTTAAATACATTCTTATATCAAGAGCCACCTGGTCATTTCTGCTTCTGCCTGTGTGAAGCCTTTTACCCACATCACCTATTCTTGATATAAGTATTGTTTCAATATTCATATGAATATCTTCAGCCTTTTCATCAAAAGTTACTGTACCTGTTTCAATATCGTCAAGTATATCTTTTAAAGTATTAATAATAAGTTCAGCATCCTCTTTTGGTATAATTCCCTGCTTGCCAAGCATAGCCGCATGGGCACAGCTTCCCGTTATATCTTCCTTGTACATTCTGCTGTCAAATGAAATTGAACTGTGAAAATGATCTGTAAAACTGTCAGTAGACTTTGTAAAACGTCCTCCCCAAAGCTTCATATTGATTTCTCCTTTAAATTATATTTACTTAATATAATAACATATCCCTTTAATATTTTCAATCATTCCACTGCAAAAAATAACGGTTCTATAATATTT
>CAZGIC010000194.1:0-1977 GCA_964526435.1 uncultured Lachnospiraceae bacterium
AAATATATAAATGTTGAAAAAAAATATAATATTGTATATAATTACTATATAAATTGATTTTATGGAGTGAATATATGAGCAAGCTATCCTTTGACACCTTTTGTATAGAATACTACAGCCATCATATAGGCAAACCAAGCAATGAAGTTTACAATATATTTAAGAATTCAGGAATTCTTGATTTGCTTGATACTGATTATGAAGATCTGCATGGTATGAGTATGGAATATCTTATGAAGTTTTTTGATGAATATCTGGAAAGGAGCAAAAAATGATTGTTTATCATGGTTCTACAATTGAAATAACTAAACCATTAATACTGACAAATGAAATAGGCCGTGATTTTGGCTTTGCCTTTTACACCACTGACATCAGGGAACAAGCAGAAAGATGGGCTGTAAGAAAAGCAAAAATAGAAAGACGAAAAAATATTAATACAAAACCTGTTGTAAATGTATATGAATGGGAGCAAAGCAGTTTATGTAGTATTATGACTTTTGACGAACCTTCAATGGAATGGCTTGATATGATTTTAAAATGCAGAAGTGATATATCCTATAAACATATATACGATATTGTTATAGGCAAAATTGCCAATGATAATGTAGGAGAAACAGTTTCTTATGTTATGCAGGGAATTATGCGTAAGGAAGATGCAGTTGAACGTTTGAAGTTTGAAAAAATAAATAATCAGATTGCCTTTTGCACAGAAAAATCACTTGAGTATCTGACCTTTGTAAAAAGCTATGAAGTCAATTAAGGAGCGAGTTTATGGAACATTATTTAATAAGAGCAACTATTATTCCTGTAATAGTTGAAAAAATTATGGATAGATTTAATATTGATTACTTAAATGCCCTTGACAGATTTTATACATCTGATACAGCGGCTCTTCTTGCAGATGATGATACAGGGTTATACGGACAGTCACCTAATTATATTTTTGGACTGTATCTTCAGGAAATAGGGGAAATTATATAGGCTGTTCCTTGTTATTTCCCATAGATTTATCTAAATATAAGACATATAAATATTCAGATAATAACACAGGAGAATAAAATGAAAGAAATAAAAATAACAGACATAGGAAACATAAATATAGGAAACGCACAGGATCAAATCAACGGAACAGGCGTCACTGTCATAATATCAAAAGAAGGAATGGGGGCAGGCATTGACATAAGAGGAGGAGGTCCCGCATCAAGAGAAACTCCCCTTTTAAATCCTCTTATGCAGGCAGATTATATAAATGCCCTTGTATTAAGCGGAGGCTCTGCTTACGGTCTTGACGCATCAGCAGGTGTAATGGAATATCTGGAGGAAAGAAACATCGGCTTTGACACAGGTGTTGCAAAAGTACCACTTGTGTGCCAAAGCTGTATATTTGACTTAGGCTATAAAAATCCCAAAATCCGCCCCGACAAAAAAATGGGCTATGATGCCTGCATTGATTCAGAACATAATATTCCAAAAGAGGGCAGCATAGGTGCAGGTACGGGAGCCACAGTAGGAAAGCTTTACGGCATGGAACAGTCACAAAAATCAGGTGTGGGAATATATGCCCTCCGGATCGGTGAGCTTAAAATAGGTGCAATAGTTGTTGTCAACGCTTTCGGAGATGTTTTTGACGACAAAGGTAATAAAATTGCAGGACTTACAAATAAAGAGGGTACAGAATTCCTTGACTTTAAGGAAGAAATGTATAAATCCCTTACACCTAAAAACCAGTTTACAGGCAACACAACAATAGGTGCAGTTATAACAAATGCAAAGTTTGAAAAATCAATGCTTTCAAAAATTGCCTCTATGGCACAAAACGGACTTGCAAGACGAATATGCCCTGTTCATACAATGGCAGACGGGGACAGCGTATATGCCCTTTCTGCAGGAAATGTTACTGCTGATATAAATGTTGTGGGCACTCTTGCCTGTCAGGTTATGGAAAAAGCAATTGAACGTGCAGTTAAAACAGCATAA
>CAZGIC010000195.1:0-1976 GCA_964526435.1 uncultured Lachnospiraceae bacterium
TGTTCCTATTTCTCAGCAATATATTTATTCGCTTATATCGAACTCACGTTAAATAAAAGCGTATCACGTCATCAGTATTTGAAAGAGATGTTTCATGCACTGTTTTAAAATCATAAACGCTTTGGAATTGTGATATGTATTTCATAAAATGGAATATTTCTTTAAGCCTATTTTCTATTTCTCCACCAATATTACGTTCTGTTTTAGCAAACGGCATCTTTAATGTGTAATCATCAAGACCTATTCCTTGCGAATCTTTTATTGTGACGTATGGACTAAAGTTCTCATTCCAACACATTTGGAAACCTGCCTTAACTAATGTCCATCCATTCATATTTAAGTTTTTTTCATCCATCCCAAATATCTTGAAGTAGTAACGGTAATTGCCGAAATTTTCATAATATCTGATGTCTATTCTATAACTATTGGATTGTTGAATGGTACTGTATATTTCTGTATCAAAATCCTTGGTATAAAGTGGCATTTTCTCTTTATAAAACTCTTTTGGTATCATATTTATAAAAGTCTTTGTCGTACAAAAAACAGTGAATTATTTTCTGCCTTTTTGAAATATATTCATTCTCCGTATTTTTTACTGAAAAGAATCAATAAGCAAAGTGAACCCTCTGGAAATATCAGGTCTTTCAAAATTTATTGCCACATCTAAGACAAATTGTTTTAATGTGTCCCTGCAATATTTCAATTCATCAGATGTTGCATTTGTATTAATGATTTCTACCATATCATCTAATTAGTATGTATCTGCCAACATTCTAAAATTTGCCAAATCGTACTTAAATAGCATATTGCGATAGAATGCCATATCGGCAAGTTTTTCTGCCTTTTATTTCTGCTACAATATCAAGATAACATTTTCCATTTTAGCATAAAATGGTGAATGTTCTTTACCCTCTGCTACCATAGCAAACACCCATGTTAAAATTGCTCCAAAGTAATTTGAAATTTCAGAATTTATTACCATAAATATTTTTTTGTGCTACTCAATACCCGGAAGAAGCAATTTTTAAAGTTGAATTTACACGTATAAAGAAAAGGTGTGGGTACTTTAGCTTATTATCTTGTTGAGGCTCTCTTGTTGCCAAGAGTTCTGGACTGCCTGTCATGTATAATAAGCAAAGCCCACACCAAGAATTTATATAAGCCACCAGTTGGGGCAGGTATATAATTCTGATGCGGGCGTTCATGCCTATTATCCACATGACGAGAATTGTCCAGATCCCAACAAGGGATAATTTAGCTAAACGCCCTTTCGTTTATATGTCCTTTCAGTGTCCCGCTTTGCCAGTCCACTGAAATTGTTACAAATCTACTTAAAAGTGTTTAACATTGCAAGGTTTTTGCTTGTTATTTGTCGGTCAACCAGTAAAAATCTACTTCTTATGATAATAGTGCAGAATAATTGATTTTTTTATTGGAGAAAGGCCAAGTTTGTATTCTGTTTTTATTCAAGCGGGAGGGGGAGCTTTTGGGGTGGTGTACTCGTGTGTATGCGGCATTCCGCATTTTTTGAAACGGGATAACAGGGCTGGCTGAAGGTTTACATTGGCATGACGGTCGGCACGCCTGTTTATCGGGCAGGTTCGTTTGCAGGAACGGGGCAGTATCTTACTGTGAAGTCTTGCGGTATTTATGTTGCAATGAAATTGCACGGTGCTATATACAGCCATATTGCAGCGGAGTAATTTCAATATATCACTTACGTACTTTCGTCAATAGTGCCTAAACTTCGTGTTTCGGTTTTATTTCGGTCGGGCAGTCCAAAAAATCTTCCTCGCTTCCTTAATAGATAAGTGAGACCACTGTGGGCAGTGGACGCAGAATAGGCAGATGAATTTTTATGTATCAAATTAAACCGGAAAAAGTATGAGTAAAATTGAAATATTTTGTATCTTAACCATATCTCCTGACTTCGTCACTCAATATTTATTAAATTCATAATTGTTTATTATTGAGTG
>CAZGIC010000196.1:0-1973 GCA_964526435.1 uncultured Lachnospiraceae bacterium
AAAAAATTGCTTCCTTTTTGACAACAACTGCTTAAAAACAACAAAAAAATTTGTTGTTTTTAATAAGGAACACCTTCGATAAATCGTTTATTACAGTTAGTACATAGATATATATCTGCGTTTGTTAAGGATAATGGTCACAGTTTTACCAAAGGCAGAAAGGTCTTTAATTTCCTGTTTACGATAGTCATGTATTCTGATTGTTTAATTACCACAACAGTGACAAGTTTGCTCTTTAACAACCATTTTACCATAAATTTTAATATTATTATGTTTATTCTCAATTTTTTCTACAGAAAAGTCTTTTAATTTAAGTATTTTATTGATATAATTAATTGAGGACATTTGCAATACACTCCTTTAATATGGTTTGGTCGCTTTTATTATAAGGTATTTTTGCAAATTTGTCCTCTTTTTTGGTAGAAAATAAATGTTGAAGTTTGCACCCCAACATTTATTATAGAACCCGTTTTTACTACCATACCAAATATTATAGAATCGTTTTTTCCAGATCTTGATTTATTGTGGGACAATCAAATAGTAATATGTTTAAGGAAAATATAATGATGAAGGTGATGTAATGAGACTAATTCCGGTTGATAAAGAAAATATGGAGTATTATCAAAAATTTGAGGATTCAAAAGATTTAATACTTTATATGTCTAGAAAATATCCGGATGAAGGCTCTTCTTATTTAAAATGGATGTATATTGAAGAAGATAAGCGTTATATAGGAAGTATTTGGCTAGAGGGCAAAGACATTCATTTGGCAAAGTTGGGAATTTTTATTGCGGAGCCTTTGTATAGGGATAGGGGAATTGGGAAGAAAGCAATACAACAAATGATTACAGTGGCTAAAAGTGATGGTATTCATGTAATTACATTGAATGTAAGGGTCGAAAATGTACGAGCTATAAAAGTATATACTGATTGTGGATTTAAAATAAAGACAAGATTTAGGAAAGAAAATGGTATAGATGTTTTTTCTATGGAATTAAAATTATAATATTGTAGTATACCTTCAAGAAAAAACAGTTAAAACTACAGTGCAGATAATATTTTATCGGAAGTAATGATAAAATACTATAAGGATGAGGAAGATTTTAACAGATGTATAACCGAATTAGAAAATAAATTAACAATATATTTGAATGAATAATATTATGAAAAATCTTAAAATATTTAAAATTATTTTAATCGGTTATTTATGATATATATATTTATATGTTTTATATTAAAAATGGATTTTATGAAAAAGGGAACCGACCTTATTAGTCTCTGAAATTAGTTAGCTTTAAAAACAGCAAAGCATAATATAATTTCGGATTTTGTGTTTGGAAACAAAAAATTATCAATTTTAATTTTTATTTAAGTAAAGGAGTGTTTGCTCTGGTTTGAGGAGGTATTTATGTTATCGATTTGTGGTGCGGATTGTTGCAGTAAGTGCAGTAGAAAAAATGACTGTGGTGGTTGCATAAAAACTGAAGGACATCCTTTTGGAGGACAGTGTATTGCAGCCAAATACATAAAAAAGTGGGGATTTGAAGCATTTATGGACTTAAAAAAGACTTTGATAAATGAATTCAATTCTCTGGGGATAAAGGATTTGCAAATTAAAGACCTTAATTTGTTGAATGGTTTTTATATCAATTTGGAATATCGCCTTACAAACGGAAATTCAATACAATTCCTTGAAGATAATGATGTATATCTGGGAAATCAAATAGAAATACCTGATAGTGACAAATGCTATGGTATTGTTGCTGATGACAAATATCTTCTTGTGTGTGAATATAAATGTAATGGTGATGATCCGCAGATAGTATGTTATAAGAAAAGATAAAGTTTGTTTGCCTGGGTAGATGATAAAATGCGGTAAGTGCATGAAGAAATTACCATGTACGCCTGCTAATAATCATTTTTCATCTGTACAAAATTAAAGATATTGTGCATAGGAAGCAGTCTTGATAAAT
>CAZGIC010000197.1:0-1954 GCA_964526435.1 uncultured Lachnospiraceae bacterium
TTTTCTTAAAATAATCCATATATCTTCTCTTCTGCCCATCTATCATTTTATCTGAATTGACAAATTCAATAAACTCATTTTCATTTATCCATCTATAGGATACTGTTTCCCCATTCTGTACCTTTATGCTCTTCTTATCACAATCGGTTACGCACAAATATGAGTAAAAAATACATTTGTCGTCATCATATACATTATATCCTGCTTCTTTAAATTCATCTGCCAAAATACCTGTTTCTTCATAAAGTTCTCTCTTTATACAGCTTATTTTATCTTCACCCTTTAAAGCTGAACCTCCTGCCGTTGCCTCAAAATATCCCGGATAATTTGGCTTAGAACTGTCCCTTTCCATTAACAGATACTCTCCGTCAATATGTCTTACAAGAACTTCACAAACCAAATGATATAACCCATCAGGTATATCTTCGCCACGAATCAAATCAATGCCTGACAACAAACCATCTTTAAAATAACCATCCCATGCTTCCATACCACCCATCCTCATCAATCTAATACCTTCAATTAGAATTTTTCAAATAAAATCAATTATTTTTCTATACAATAAAGGTAATGCAGCATATCACCATTATAATATCTGGTGATAAATTCTGTTTCTTTCTTCATTCCAATACTCTCTGCTACTTTCACTGACCGCCAATTATCTGCTTTTATTATTGAATATACTTTGTACTGATTTAACTTTTCAAAGGCATATTCTTTACAAGCTGCGGCAGCTTCTCTTGCATATCCTTTATGCCAGTATTGATATTTTAATAAATACCCTATTTCAAGGACTTCCTCATTTTTATATGGCTGCATTGTCAAGCCTGCCTGACCAATTACATTACCTGTTGTTTTCAATATTACAGCCCATAAACCAAATCCATATTTTTTATACCGTATTATCTGTCTGTCTATCCATTCATGTACATCTTCATCTGTAAAATCATGTTCATAGGCATACATAACCTTGGAATTTTGTAAAATTTCTCTTATATCCTCAAAGTCATGCTCATTAATCTCTCTTAAAATCAGTCTCTTTGTTTCTAAAATCATTTGATTTCCTCTGCAAGTCATTATATATTACAACTGCTGTTTTTCAAACTTCTTAGTAAAACTTCTTCTGTGTATATCACAAAGTCCGTATTTTCGTATAGCCTCTTCATGTTCCCTTGAACCATAGCCAACATTGTGGTCAAATCCATACTGAGGATATTTTTTAGCATACTCAACCATCATTCTGTCCCTTACAACCTTGGCTATAATGCTTGCAGCACCGATACTTATACTCTTGGCATCACCTTTAATTATAGCCTCCTGGGGAATATCAATTCCCGGAATATTTACAGCATCAACTAAAATCTGCTGAGGTTTTATGTCCATATTTTCCAGAGCAATTCTCATTGCCTTATATGTAGCCTGCAATATATTGAGCTCATCAATTTCATAATTGTCAACAATTCCCACACCAACACATACAGCCTTTTCCTTTATAACATCAAAAAGTTCTTCTCTCTTTTTAAGTGAAAGCTTTTTACTGTCATTTACCCCTTCTATTTTACAGCCCTCAGGAAGTATTACACAGGCAGCAACAACAGGTCCCGCATATGGACCTCTGCCAACTTCATCAATTCCGCCCACATATTCAATACCCATACTTTGGTATTTCTTTTCATATTGGGTTATATTTTCAAGTCTTTCAAGCTCCGTATTGTGTTTTTCAATTTTCTTTTTTGCACTATCCACAAGCTTTAAAACTCCTGCTCTCTTATCCCCGCAATAGTTTTCTATAAAATCATTAAGCTCTTCAATATTACAATTGTTTAATTCTTCCTTTATTTCAGCTATTGATTTCATTACATTATTCCTTTACATACATTTTCAGTATACATTATACAATAACATCCAATTTTTTTCAATAGTATAAATTTAATCAGATATTTTTCCTTTTCAG
>CAZGIC010000198.1:0-1929 GCA_964526435.1 uncultured Lachnospiraceae bacterium
AGTAACATGCTTAAGAGCGTTGAGGAACAGATTGATAAGTTAAATAAATAATTTAGTATATAAGGCTCCTTGTCTGTATGACGGGAGCCTTTTGAATGTTAAAAATGTATTTGCTTTTTTAGGGGTACAGCAGATGTTTTGTACAAAAGTACAAATGATTTGGGTATATTTTGTCTTAAGATACATTGACTGTGAGGTTTAAAATTGATACAATCTGGATATCATAAGCGAGGGCGTTTAGAGAAATATTTTTTCTAGATGCCCTTTTAATTTCGGAAAATAGCATAGCTTTTTCTGATTATATGGCTTAATGAAAAATTAAATTTACTGCGCAGTAAATAAAATATTTATATAGTAAATTTACAACGGGAGTGATAACTGAACTTACTTCGGAGATTTTCATCAATAGATGTGAGAGGTAACATCAATGCATTTAGGTTGAATTGTTTATGGTGGTCTGATATAATTGGTGTAAGACTATAAATTGGATATATGAAATTGGTATGAACAGATAAAGTGATAAATTAAAATAAATACTTAAGGAGTGATATTTTGCAGGAGAATAGATTTACAGAAAAGGACTGGAAACTTTTCAGAAGTAAGATCGGAGACTGGCAGGAAGGCTATATGGATAAACTAAACAATAGTTATATAGAATTGTTGAGAGGAGATGGAAATCCGTCGGATAAATTTTGGGAATTGGAGAAAAGGATAAGGACCGATAGGAATAAAACAGGCGTCAGAGCAGAAATGAGCCGTTCAAAATTTTTAGATAATATTCTCTCACTTTTACATGAAGGTGCAATTGGTATGGATGACCTTAATGAGTTTAGTGATGAGCTGAAAGAAACGGTAAGATATGCAACTAAAAGATAATTATGTTTTATAGAATGATTGTGAAAAGTTTAGTGCTGATGGTCAGTAAAAGAGGTGTAATATGAGAACCGAAATTTCAATACATAATTTTGATAAAGTAATTGATGATATAATACTTGAAAGAGGCTGGGATTACTATTGTGACGGGCATATTAAAGAGTTAGACGTATTTGATGATGAAGTATCTGCTGTTGTGGAAGGATCCTATGATTACAAAGTCAGAATGACACTTGATACAAATGGAAATGTATTAAATCATTACTGTAACTGCCCATATGACTGGGGAGAATATTGCAAACATGAGGCAGCAGTCATGTATGCACTGAGAGAAAATTTTAAAAGTAACAGTCAAAGTGGAATGGATAAATTACAGCTTAAAAAATTATTGATTAAGCAATCTTCTGAAGATCTGGCGGAAATATTGTATAATATGGCACTTTCCGATAAAAGGCTTAGAGAAAAGCTTATACTTAAATTTGATGAAAAAACATATACGGCTGATGAATGTATTGAATTGGTTAAAAAATGTATTGATATGTATGAAGACTATGAAGGCATTAATATTGACAATGGGGCTGAATTAGCTGATGATATTTATGCTGTTATTGATAAGGCTGATGATTTTATGGAGAATAGCCCTGAGAAGATATTGAGATTTTATGAAACAGCTGTAAATTTGATTACAGATATTGAATTTTATGAAAATGATTATTACAATACATATTATTATATTTACGGGGAGAGAGATTTTCCGAACGAGATGAATGCTGTTATCTTCTATATTGAAGAAAAAATTGAAGAGGTCAAGGAATTAATGGAAAACAGCTGAAGGTAGTTGAGGTATTTATGGGTGTATATTAAGAAATCGATAAATACAATATAATAGTAAAAAAAACTGATAATTAAAACGTATTAAATTGACGGATATAAAAAGTATATACTGACTTAATTGAACTTGAAAAGGGTATAATTGTATGATATTATTGACATATAAAGATTTTGAGAAAGGAGAGTAGTTATGGGTATTTATCTTAATCCGGGGAATTTATTGTT
>CAZGIC010000199.1:0-1925 GCA_964526435.1 uncultured Lachnospiraceae bacterium
TGTTTTTTGACAGCTTTTGAAAAAATTGGCTGACTATTTAATTTATTTTCAGACAAAATAATAGTGTACCAACAAAATATTTATTTATAGGAGGTAACTAAAATGTCTGGTAGTAATAGTGGAAGCAACAGAGTAAATGTTCCTGAGGCAAGAGAGGCCATGGATAAGTTCAAGTATGAAGTCGCATCTGAAATTGGTGTACCTTTAAAAAAGGGTTACAATGGTGACTTAACATCTGCTCAGAATGGCTATGTTGGTGGATATATGGTCAAAAAAATGATTGAAGAGCAGGAAAAGAAAATGGCTAATCAGGAGTCATAATTAAGATTGTTTAAAATTTAATTATCATATTTAAATTATGATAAATCAATCTGAAAGATTGTAATATACAGGATATATCCTGTAGTAAGAGCCGGTATGTATTCAATATATACCGGCTCTTATTTTGACATATCTAAAATTATTCGACAGTTCTAATAAACAGAGGACATACATATAATTTAAATTTCACTCAAAATATTAAGAGAAAATTAAAAAAATATGAAAATATTGTTGAAATGCATAAAATTAAAATATATAATTATAGGGTAAGATAAAATAATTTATATTATTTAAGGAGGTATTTTTATGCTGGAAAGGTTATTTAAGCTGAAAGAACACAATACAGATGTTAAGACTGAAATTCTTGCCGGTATTACAATTTTTATGACAATGGCATATATACTTGCTGTAAATCCAAGTATATTAAGTGAAACAGGAATGAATGCAAATGGTGTATTTATTGCTACAGCTCTTGCTTCGTTTGTAGGAACATTGTTAATGGCTGTTCTTGCCAATTATCCGTTTGCACTTGCACCCGGTATGGGGCTTAATGCTTACTTTGCATATACCGTTGTTATTGGTATGGGATATACATGGCAGACAGCTTTAACCGCAGTTTTTGTAGAGGGTATTATTTTTATTCTTTTATCTTTAACAAATGTAAGAACTGCAATTTTTGATGCCATACCAATGAACCTTAAAACTGCTGTATCCGTAGGTATTGGTCTTTATATTGCTATCATAGGTTTACAGAATGCAAATATTGTTACAGATGGTTTATCACTGTTCAGTATTGATGCATATACAACAGCAAACGGTCTTGAGACAGGATCTGTAGGTATGTATGATGTTGGTATATCTGTTCTTCTTGCTATAATAGGCACAATTATAACAGCTGTATTTGTTGCAAGAAATATTAAAGGAAATATTCTTCTCGGTATCGTTACTACATGGGTTTTAGGCATTATATGTCAGATTGCAGGTCTATATATTCCTAATCCTGATGCGGGCTTCTATTCACTCATTCCAAGCGGTATCATAAGTTTTTCTTTTGGAGATCTTAAGGAAGTTGCATTTAAAATTGATTTTAGTGAAGTTTTTGCAAGTGGTGGTTCTTTTGTAAACTTTATTGTTGTTATGTTTGCATTTTTATTTGTTGATTTATTTGATACAATAGGTACACTTATAGGTGTTTCTTCAAAGGCAGGACTTCTTGATAAGGACGGAAAACTTCCAAGAGTAAAGGGAGCCTTATTAGCTGATGCTATTGCAACAACCTTTGGTGCTGTTGCAGGAACATCAACTACAACTACATATATTGAAAGTGCTTCCGGTGTAACTGAAGGCGGAAGAACAGGTCTTACTGCTCTTGTTACTGCAATTTTATTTGGTTTAGCATTGTTTTTCTCACCAATATTCTTAGCAATTCCTTCATTTGCTACTGCACCTGCTCTTATTATTGTAGGTTTCTATATGGTAACAAACATTGCCAATATCGATTTTAGCAATGCTTTTGAGTCAATTCCCGCATATATATGTATGATTGCTATGCCGTTCTTCTCAAGTATTTCAGAAGGTATTTCAATGGGGATTATTTCTTATAC
>CAZGIC010000200.1:0-1903 GCA_964526435.1 uncultured Lachnospiraceae bacterium
ATCTTCTTGTATTTCTTCCCCATGCCTAAAGCAAAAGCCATTTGGTCTTTGATTATCAATTCTCCTTTCTGAAGCCCGGCTATTGCAGTTCGTACTTCTTGCAATTCCTGACCACTGACGCCATATAGGTCTTTAATAACTTTGTCGTCGATGGTCTGCTGTTTCATAATCAGAGGATATTGAGCATTGGCATAGAAGTCAAAACCTTTGCTCTTGAAACTGCTCATGTTTTGGGTGGCAAGGATAATGCTCAATCCCTTATTACGACCTACCGCAATAAGATTGCGCAAAGGACGATTATCAAAATCAAGCATATAATGTGCTTCATCAATGATTGAGAAATGACGAATCTGAACCACATCTTCGTTGGTTGCCTGCTTATCAAGCTGTTCATATATGTTGTTCAGTTTTGATATGATGAAGTACACGATTGCCTTGGCTATCGGACCGTCTTTCGGATAACTGTCCATCTTTATGATGTAACAATCCCCAATAAGATCTGCCTTGTCCTCTTCTTCAAATATGTTTGCACGAACTAACTGCTTTAATACAGATGAAATGCTGTCGTCTTTTGCAGGATCCACCATTTTTGCCTGATATTCATCCAACATCATGGAAAAAGTAATAGGTGACCCGTCAGTCTTCTTGTATGCTTCCACTATAGCCTCGCTCAGACGGTTGTTCATGTTTGCACTCGCTGATACTCGGTCTATCGAACAAAGGGCAGAAGCCATTTCAGATGAATAAAGGTTTATCTCATTAATAGGTCGCCCGGAGAAATCCTTAAACGGAGTGAACGGCAACGGATGTTCGATAGGGTCTAAGATACAACTTCGGTCCACGTCAAAATGTGACAGCCAATGATTGTTCTGAATATCGCTGAACTCTCCCTTGTAATCAAACAACAGGAAATTGACTGGATATTGTGATTCCGATGACAATGCCCGGAACTGTTGCATCAACACAGCTAACAGGTTGGTTTTACCTGAGCCTGTTGCACCTGCTATGATGATTTGTGAATTGGTGATATTACGACTGTTGATGTCAAGTGTGGCTTCCATTTCTGCATCACCATAGTTGCCGATAATCAGATTGAGTACCGGAATGTCTTTTGCCATAGCCACTTTGTTGTTTACTGCATACAGGAACGAATCCAGATTATTCTCTTCCAGCAAGTAATTTCTTCCACGCAACATTTCTGCGGCAATGATACGGGAAACCGTAGCATTCTGCGACCAGTCTATATTCAGGCTCGCATAACGCAGCTTCAGTATAGCAGAATATAATGTGGACAAATCATGCATTGTAAAAAAACTTGGCACAATACGAGTGGAAGATGTGGAAAGCTGGATATCCCTGTAATCTTCTTCCTTGCGCTCGGTTGTGATACTTAGTCCAACTATAAAACAAATACGCATCACTTTGTTGAGTGTCAGGCTTACACGCTTTTCCCTGTCAGCCACACGTGACAAGTTAATTTTTTTCTCAATAAGTTCCTTTACCTGACTGATTTCGTCAAGTAATCCCTCCATCTGGCGTGTATTTGAAAAGTTTATTATACTCATAACTTTTACTGATTTAGTGATATTCCGAAATAGCCTTCTTCTACAGTCGTATTCTGTTCTTCCACGTTACGGTGCAGAGTGTAGGTCTTCGATATGAATGGTTCCAGCTTTACATAATCGCTGTCAGTACGGATTTCAGAAGTCGTACATAACAAAATAGTTTGTTCTGCTAATTGCGGAAAATATTCTTCCATCAAGGCATCACGACTTTCATTGTCAAGAACCCCCATTACTGTATCAATCATTACCGGCGGATTGTAGTCTCCAAGATTCCGCAACACTTTCAGCAACACTTGTATGAATATCTGTTTGGAAGCGGCATTGAGTTGATTCAATGA
>CAZGIC010000201.1:0-1880 GCA_964526435.1 uncultured Lachnospiraceae bacterium
AAGAAAAGAATAATGTAATGGAGATGTTTTTGTAAAATAAAGAGGTGGATTATGTTTGATATAAAGGCTGAACTTAAAAAGCTGCCCGATTCTCCGGGTGTTTATATAATGAGGAATGAGGCTGATGAAATAATATATGTAGGTAAGGCAAAAATACTTAAAAACAGGGTAAGGCAGTATTTTCAAAATTCGGCTAATCATTCCGTAAAGGTAAGGACTATGGTAAGCCATATTGACCATTTTGAATATATTGTTACAAATTCGGAGCTGGAGGCACTTATACTTGAAAATACACTTATAAAAAAGCATGATCCTAAATATAACATAAGGCTTAAAGATGACAAAACATATCCTTATATAAAGGTTACAACAAATGAAATGTTTCCCAGAGTGTTTATGACAAGACAGCATTTAAAGGACAAGGCAAAGTACTTCGGTCCCTTTACAAGCGGACTTACAGTTAAGGAAAATATTGAGCTTATTCATAAAATATGGGAATTGAGAACATGCAGTAAAGTATTTCCCAGAGATTTAAATAAGGACAGACCCTGCCTTAATTATCACATAGGTCAGTGTAAGGCTCCCTGCAACGGATATATAAGCGAAAAGGAATATAACAAAATGGTGAAGGGCGTACTTGACTTTTTAAGCGGTAAGACAGATGAAATAATAGAGGTCTTAAATGAAAAAATGCTTAAGGCTTCTGAAAATCTGGAATTTGAAAAGGCGGCTGAATACAGAGATACCATTGCAAATGTAAAGTCCCTTAATGAAAAGCAGATAATTGAAAGTATGCATTCAAATGAGAGAGATGTTATAGGCTTTGTAAGAGGGGATAACGGAGAGTGTGTTGTACAGATTTTCTTTATAAGAGGCGGTAAAATAACGGGAAGAGAGCATTTTATGCCTGAAAACTGTGAGGATACTCCTGATAATATTATGCTTTCGGAATTTATGGAGCAGTTTTACAGCGGTACTCCATATATTCCAAAGGAAATTATATTACAGTGTGATATTGATGACTTTGAACTTATAAGCCAGTGGTTAAGTGAGCAGAAGGGACAGAGGGTAAATATACTTATTCCCCAAAAGGGCGAAAGAAAGCGTCTTGTGGATATGGCAAGGAACAATGCACAGATAATACTTGATAAATTTGGTGCAAATATAATGCGTGAACATCAGAGAACAATAGGTGCCCTTGAAGAAATTAAAAAGGCTCTTGATATTGATTTTGACCTTTCAAGAATTGAAAGCTATGATATATCAAATACACAGGGATTTCAGTCTGTTGCTTCAATGGTCGTGTTTGAAAACGGTATGCCTAAAAGAAGTGATTACAGAAAGTTTAAAATTAAAACCGTAATAGGTGCAAACGACTATGCAAGTATGTCAGAAGTTATTTCAAGAAGGTTTACAAGATATATTAATGAAACGACAAATCCGGAGGTTAAAAAGGCAGGCTTTGACAGACTGCCAAGTATGATTTTTCTTGACGGAGGCAAGGGACAGATTTCTGCTGTTAAGGAAGTTCTTGATGACATGGGCATTGTGGTGCCTGTGTGCGGTATGGTAAAAGACGACCACCACAGAACAAGAGCACTGCTCTATAAGGGAGAGGAAAGAGAACTTGATACTCACAGCGAGGGATTTAAGCTTATAACAAGAATACAGGACGAAGTACACAGGTTTGCTATAGATTATCACAGACAATTGAGAAAACAGAAACAAGTACACAGTATACTTGAGGATATAAAGGGAATCGGAACTGTGAGAAGAAAGGCTTTAATGGCTCATTTTAAAGATATTTCCAAAATAAAAGATGCTGATGTTGAAGAGCTTAAGAGTGTTGAGGGAATGGATAGTAAGTCGGCAGAGGCGGT
>CAZGIC010000202.1:0-1869 GCA_964526435.1 uncultured Lachnospiraceae bacterium
AAAAAAATTACATTATTCAATTCATATAATTATGAATTATGCATTGTGCATTATGAATTAGAGAAAGGAGTGATATTTAATGTTTGAAAATATGACTTATGAAAACATATTGGAAGGTATGCTTGAAAATGTGCCGTCTGATGTGGACAAGAGGGAGGGAAGTGTTATTTTTGATACTTTATCTCCGGCAGCTCTGGAACTGGCAAATGCCTATATTTACCTTGACATTGTACTTAACAATGCCTTTGCAGATACTGCTGAAAGGGAATATCTCATATTGAGGGCAAAGGAAAGAGGGCTTACGCCTTATGAGGCAACAAATGCTGTGCTTAAGCTTGAGGTTACTTATACTGGAACAAGTGAAAATGTAAGTCCCGGGGACAGATTCAGTCTTGACGGGCTGACTTATGTTGTTACTGAACAGATTGTAAACGAAACCGATGAGGTTATAACAACTTATCCCTTTGGTGATGATCCTCAGTACAGCGAACCCGGAAACACTGTTTACGGCTGGTGGAAGGTCAGGTGTGAAACTGCAGGAGAAGAGGGCAATACAAGATTTGGCACTGCTACAGCATTGCAGACAATAAGTGAGCTTGCAAGTGCTAAAATAACGGAGCTTCTTATACCCGGTGAAGATACAGAGGGAACGGAAGAATTCAGAGAAAGATATTTTGAAGCTGTAAACAATGATGCCTTCGGAGGCAACAGAGCTGACTACATAGAAAAGGTAAAATCAATAGACGGTGTGGGACAGGTCAAGGTTTACAGAACTCCCCGGGGCGGGGGAACGGTGAGAGTTATTATAACTGACAGTGAAAATAAAAAGCCAAGTTCAGAGCTTATAAGTACTGTTAAGGAAATACTTGATCCTGAGGAATATGAAGGACTGGGATATGGTGAGGCACCTATTGGTCATGTTGTAAGTGTTGAAGGGGTTTCCGCTGTTGATGTTAATGTGTCGGCTCAGTGGCAGACGGAAAATAATGTTACTGTAAGTGAAGAGGAGGTTGCAGATGTTATAGAAAATTATTTTGATGAGGTAAACAGTACATGGGAAGATAAGGACAGTCTTACAATATATGCTGCTCAGATTATAGCAAGGATTCTTGATATTGAGGGCGTGGAAGATGTGACAGATGTTGCTTTTGAAGGAAGTTATCAGAAACTGTCCGCAGGGGAAGAAGAAATATTCTGTCTTAATTCTTTAAACGGCAATTAGGGAGGGAGATTATGAATTATATTGATTATTATCCCCCTGTCCTTAAAGAACTGAGAGAAATAAAAATCATTGCTGAGGTTATGGACAGTGAGCTTGAAGACCAGAAAACAGCCAGGGAAAAGGTAAGAGATGAATGTTTTGTTTATACTGCCGAAGATGAGGGTCTTGAAAGATGGGAAAAAATTTTAAACATTAAAGTCACTGATGCTGATGATATTGAACTGAGGAGATTTAATATTCTTGCAAAACTTATGAAGAATAAAAATTATCTTATAGATGTTCTTAATAATCTTATAGGTGAGAACAACTATACTTTAAGATACTATGTAGATGAAATAAGGCTTCAGGTTGTGCTTAAGCTTGAGAGAAGGGAGTATTTTCAGGCTGTGGCTGAATTGCTTGAAGAGTTTGTGCCTGTCAATGTGGAGCTTGATATTTCAATTGCATACAACACTCACAATATTTTAGGAAAACATACTCACAATGAACTGGCACAGTATACACATGACGAACTTATTGTAAAGGAGGGTTTATAAATGGCTTATAATGATAATTATGATTTTATATATCCGGAAGGTGAGGATTTTTATAATGTAGAGGATTTTAATGAAAATTTCAGCAAGACTGCTGATGAACTGGATAATAAG
>CAZGIC010000203.1:0-1815 GCA_964526435.1 uncultured Lachnospiraceae bacterium
TCATCAGCAGTTTCAGTTGTTGTTTCTGTCTCATCTGTTGTATCTTCTGATACTGTTTCCGTACTTTCTTCTGTTGTACTGTCATCATCGGAATCGTCACTTACTGCCACATTGGCAATTGTATATGTTCCGCTTGATAATACCGAATTATTTGAATCTACAGTGATTGTAACTGCCCCCTCAGTACTGTCCTCTGTAGTCACAGGAAGTGCAATGCTGTAATACAGCCTGCCATCTTCAGTATCATCACTATTCTGATTTACATCATCGGCACTTAACGGATATAAATATACTTCAATATGAGTTTCATCAATATACTTAAATCCGTAAGGTATTTCACTTGAACCTTCATCTTTTATGTACTTTTCAAGAACAGATCTCTGATCCTGCAAGTTATCTCCGCCTTCTGCGGAAATTTCATCATATGTTGTATTTGTTACCTTTGTTCTGAATATGAAAGGATCCGCATTTACAAGTCTTTCATCAAACTTTCCGTTTTCAATTGTAAGTATAATTGATGAACCGCTTTCCACTTCACTTAAAGGAATCATTTCAAGTTTTAATGCCGTACCGCTTGCAATTGTGTCAATTCCTCCAGGGGAACTTAAAACATCAACACTTCTGTCCTCCACATTCTTAATAAGCATTTCTCCGACTCCAATATCAGCAATTTCTCCACTTAAGCTGTTGCCTGAAGCCGCCATAGCTGCTGTTGAAAATGATGCAATACTCATTACAACAGACATTGAAAGTGCAATTTTACTCTTCATTTTTCTCCTCCTTTGTTTTGTTAACATTTTTTTAATTATGTTTACTTTTTGTAAACACAAGCTATTATAACCCTATCTTTTTGCTTTGTCAATATTAGTTCAGTATTTACATATAATTTACAGGAGTTTCACTCATTGCAACACTTTTAATGCTTCTGTATTTATAACTTTTTACAGCTTCTGTAAATTGCCCCTGGTTGTCTGAATTTTGCATTCCCTTTAATAACATTTTTTGTAAACATTGATAAATACTTTCATAAATCTTTAATTACACAAAACCTGTCAAATTTAAATTTAGCTGAAATTCAATGGAAGTACCTGCAAAACATCACATAAAAGTTCTGCAATATTTTGTGTGGTTCTTATCGTAAACTCCAATACTGCCTCTTTTTTAAAGGGTTGGTCGTATTGCTTCGCAATACTGCTCACCTATGCAACCAAGAGGTGACAGCTCAGCAGAGCTGTCTGAGGATTTTTATAAACCACAACTTGGTAAGGACCCCACATAAATTTTAATCAGCAAGTTTTTCTTCCCATTCTTTTTCTCTAAAACCGGTAATTACAAAATCATCACCTACAAGCACAGGTCTTTTCACAAGCATACCGTCACTTGCAAGTATTTCAAGAGCTTCATCTTCACTCATTTCAGGTATTTTGTCCTTTAACCCCAGTTCTCTGTACTTCATTCCGCTTGTATTAAAAAATTTTTTAACAGGCATTCCGCTTTTGTCAAGCCACAGCTTAAGTTCTTCTTTTGTAGGATTGTTTTCCACAATATGCCTGTCCTCAAATTCAATCCCTCTCTCCTCAAGCCACTTTTTAGCCTTACGGCAAGTTCCGCACTTTGGATATTCTACAAATAACATAATTTTCTCCTTTCTATTTACGCTTGTATCCTGTGTATACAACCATTATAAGACATAATATCATTGCCCATGCCCAAAATCTATGTGATTTCATATTTTACATCTCCTTTAACATTATTGCTTTAACATAAATTACTTACAAAGCAATTTATGCAGACTTATTATATCATAGTCAATCT
>CAZGIC010000204.1:0-1776 GCA_964526435.1 uncultured Lachnospiraceae bacterium
TGATGTTTTTTGGCATTACCATAACCTAATTTTGATGCCAATGATGCCAAAACAATAAAACAGTACTAAAATTATTATAATTCAGTCAAATATTTATTGGTCTGTTCCAATAATTGTCTTTTTACATCAAGAGCAGATACATCATAAGTGTAACATTTGTCATTCACTTCACAGGTATGCCCTAGTAAAGATGATGCCATCATTGTATTCGCCCCAAGACTTTTTAATGTAGAGTTTACTGTTCTTCTGCAAGAATGAATACTTTTGGGGCTTATGCCTGTTTGTTTACATTTTTTGCGTATGCAATCTGAAATTCTTTCTGATTTTATGCGTCCCTTTTTATCACTGAATACAAATTCGTCTGCACAGCTTATTTTATTTTCTGCTGTCAATACTCTTTCAAGTAAATCCCTCATAGCAGTAGTTATTGGTATCTTTCGTTCTTTTCCCGTTTTTGTTCTTTCAATTGTATATGTTGTAGATTGTCCTACTACTCTGTGTGCCTTTTCTGACGACCTTATAGTTATAACATCTCCATCAATGTCATTCCACCTTAATGCCGCTATCTCACCCACTCTACAGCCTGTAAGCATGGCAAATTCAACAGCATATGGTGTTATATACTCAGGCTTGTTTTTGTAATCTTCCTGAAACTTTTCAAGTAATATATGTATTTCTTCTAAAGACAAAGTTCTTTCTTCTGCACTTTTATACACATCCTCTTTACAAAGCTTGTAAATAAGTTTAAGTTTGGGTTTAATGTATGAATAGGGATTATATTCAATATATCTGTTAATTCTTGCACTTTCAAGACATTCATTGATATAACCGCACAAAGCTTTAACTGCACGCTTGCTAAGATTCAACTCTCTTACTCTTTGTGATAAAAATATAAGTACAGTTTCTTCATTAATATATTCAATGGCGTAATTTTCAAAATCTGTACCCTTGAAAAATCTTATATAATCCGTATTATATCTATAAATAGTATTATCAGAAACAAGTAACTTTTTAAATTTCACCCACTGTTCAAATATAGCCTTAAACGGAGTTACGACTTCCGATTTTCCTACATCTTTTTCAGTATAATATTTAACTAAATAGTCTTCTACTTCCTCCTTTGTTTTTCTCTTGATTTGATGTCTTTTCCCATCTTGATATACATATGTTATCCATCTTTCATATGTTTTGCCATTTGACTTTACAGTTGTCATATATATACTTGAAGGATGTTGAGATAAAATTTTCTCTTTTTTCATTGCGTATATTTTTTGTTGTATGCTGTCAAAATCAATTATATCATACTCCAAAGCCTCATTCAATATTTGAGCTTGTTTACTGCTATCATATCTATTCTTATAATCAACTATATAATCAAAATCATTATTTTTCATTTCTATCTGATTTATTATTATTCATCATCCTTTCGTTATAATAAATAAGGCAGGACATAAGTCCCACCTTTCACAATAAAATTTATATTTTATCAATTTATAATCAAATTGTTATAATTACTACAGCATATGGTTACATATACTGTAGAACCGATATTATGTTCATTTCTAGTAAAAGCTTTATATTTTTTACCTTGATACTCAACCGTGTAATGAGTGTCATCTACTTTGCCTACAATCTTCATTTTTCTTGTCTGGTCACAGTTTGAATTACAATATTTTTCAATATTAATTTGAGTTATATTTTCAATTATTTTCAATAAATTACGCACAAATTCCGTAATTTTTACACCGTCCATAATCATTGTCCTCTCTTTGTAAA
>CAZGIC010000205.1:0-1774 GCA_964526435.1 uncultured Lachnospiraceae bacterium
TTACTTCTTAATAAGTACATTTTCAACACCTGATTTAGTCAGATAACCTGCCATTATAACATTCAGCGGTACATCTAAATATTCTTTAAGCTCCACAGACACATTACCAGTAAAAAAGTAATGAGCCCATGTTATCCCCCAATTCAGCACATACATCAAAACAATAGAACCTGTTAATATTTTAGTAAATTCAATATGTTTTGTATTTCCGTTATTATTTGTACCGGCAGCAGTTTCACTGCTTACACTTTTGGACTCCTGCACCGCAACAACGGTTTCTTTTTTATCTTCTGTTTTTTGAACAATTTTATCCATAAAATCACCTTACTTTGTATTAATAGTCACCTTGTTATCAACATAGTCAACATCAAAATTGCCTACAGCATCAGCAATACTTCTTATCTGTGAATAGTTATATCCTTTCAGATTTACAGCTTCTACGCTTTTTTCCACCCCGTCAACAACAACACTTAAACTGCTTACAGTATTATCAAGCGTAAGATTTTTACTGCCTGCATCATAACCAACTTCAAAGCCTGCACTTTCAAGACCTCTCAGCTTAATATAGGTAACACCATCTTTAACTATCTTGTCAATTTTAATGTCCTTGCCGTTTACTGTTATAGTTCCTGTTTCAACCACTTCATCATCAACCTCCGTTTCTGTCAACCTTGCCTTAAAATTGTTCCATATACTTAACCTGTTCTCATTAACACACCAGGGATTAGGGCAAACCTTACCCGTCACATGGTGGTGCATAATCACATTACTTTCAGATATGCCGTATGTTTCCATAAAATATTTAGTAAGCTCCACAGCGTTATTAAATGTCGCATCTGTAATATACCAATCCGTGTCACTTGCATTTAAAGTACTTGTATTGCTCTTGTTTGAACACATCTCAATACTGATACTGTTGGCATTTGTACACTTGTTATAGTATGTTCCCCCAACAGAAGTTGTCATACTTGTGTACTTGCTTCCCCCAACAGCCCAGCAGTATCTGTTTTTAATATCGGGATTATATTGTACAATAGTTCCGTCATCAACTATAAAGTCAGCAGAACCGCTTGCAGACCCTCCCATAAAATAACTTGCAGTACTGCCTGCACTTCCTGCCGTACTTTTTGTGCCTGCCGTATAATGGAGCACAATATAAGTCAGTGATCTGCCTGCCTTGTAAGTAGTATTAACAGTGCTTGTATTTTTGGTTATATTAATACTCATTTTATACCTCCTTCATAAATTTGTTATCCTTTATATTTTGCGGCTGTGTAGGCAGTTCCTTAAGCCTTTCAAAAAGCTCCGTGCCTACATCATTGCCTCCTAAAGCGTGATACTGTTCATATATTTTTTCACTTGTTTCCATAGCATAAATAGGACAATACCCTTTTTCGCTCCACTTATTGTAGGCGTCATACAACGCCTGCCTTAAAAGTGCTAATAGTCCTTCTATTACTTCATCCTGCCTTGTATCACCTTTAAGGTTTTGTGAAATTTCCTGCAATGAATTTTTAATTTCACTCAACTCTTCATCGTGTTTTTTTACAGCTTCCTGTATTGTTTCTTTTTCTATCTGCGTTTTTGTCTTAATCCCAAGCCGTGTTAAAAGCCAGTCTGTAGTTTTTAAAAGCCCCTCTGTAAAAAACAGAAGGGCTGCAACAATTATAATGACCTGAGATGTGCCTGCTTCCAGCAATGTATTAATATAAGTCATTATATTCTCCTAAATCTAAAATTGTTAATGTTTTTATAATATGTAACAAATTACTCA
>CAZGIC010000206.1:0-1773 GCA_964526435.1 uncultured Lachnospiraceae bacterium
AAGAGGGAATTTCAGAAACACCGTAGCTTATTACTGCCTCTACATTGGGAAGAGGGGCAACGGGAAGAGGGGGACCGTATGTATATGGCTCTCCATAATAACAGTAATAAAAGCCGTGTTATGATTCGCTTTTTAAAATTCCTGGGTATATTTTTACAGAGAAGGGAGCAGGCTTATTGCGTGTGCCCTTTTCTGTTTTTAGGTAGGTTACTTTGCGGAGCAGTTGATGAAGTATGTCGTTTTTGATTTTAGGATCTTCTGTTTTGCGGTAAGCTGTCAGAATGTTTTCGGTATGGGGAATATAGTTATTTAAAATGTTATTTTTGTTTATTTCGGTTTTGTAATCAAATTGTGCTTTATTCAGTACTTTGGTAATTTCTTTTATGTCATTTTGTATTGCGGAGTTTCTTTGTTTGAATATTTCTGTTGTATATATGCCCTGTTCCAGTAAATCGTAGGTGTTTGCAAGCTGTTTATTTAAGAGTGTTATTTTATCTTTGCAGTTTTTAATAATACTTATGTATTTTGTATAATCCTGCTGTACATATTCATTTTCATAATTAAGTTTATAATCATTAAACCATTTTTCAAGGATTTCAATTACTGCTTTTTCTATTAGTTCGATTTTAACTGATATGTTTGTGCAATGGTTATTTGAACATCTCAGAAAAAAGCCTGTTTTTGAATAGCATCTTGTCATTACTGCTCCGCATTTTTCGCAGTAAACCAATCTTGCAAGAGGATTTTTAATACCTTTATTTTCGGTTACAGGGGGAATGTATTTGTTCTTTAAAATCTCCTGTGCTTTGTTAAATGTATCTTCGGAGATGATAGCAGGGTGAAGTCCGTCAATAAGCATATAGTCCCCGGGAGGGCGTTTCGGGCGGTGTTCGGTAATTTTACCGTTTTCAATAACTTTGTTTACTTTACGCCATTGCCAGCGGATTTTGCCGATATATGTTGGATTGGTCAAAATATCTTTAACAGTGCTTCGGCTCCAGTATTGGGAGTTTGGAGGGCTGATGTTTAAAGCGTCCAGTTTTTTAGTTATCAGCATTATACCTGCTGGATTATTGCTGTCAGTATAAAGGCTGTATATTAGTCTGACTGTATCGGCGTCTTTATTAGGCTCAAGTGTGTAGCCTTTTTCGCCTTTTAATTTAACCTTGTCATAGCCAAAGGGGGCGGTGCCGGCTATGTATTTGCCTTCCTGTATTGATGCAATTCTGCCCCGTTGTATACGTCTGTTAATGGTTTTGTATTCCCGTCTTGACATAAACAAGCCAAATTCAAAGTATTCTTCATCAAATTCATTTGACGGGTCATAGGTCTTATTGGGGGTTATAATTAAGGTGTTTGATAACTGAAATGCTTCGGCAACAATACCCTGGTCTTTTGTGTTGCCCCGGGCAAGCCGTTCAACTTCCATTACAAGAACACCCTTATATACTCCTGTTTCAACAGCTTTAAGAAGTTTTTGCATTTCGGGTCTTGCCTCTATTGTTTCGCCGCTTACTACTTCCCTGTATATATCGGATATGGTGAAGTTTTTCTTCTTTGCAAGGTCAAGCAGTGCTTTTTCATGTCTGGCAAGAGTTTCTGCTTCGCCTAACTGTTCAAGTTCTCTGTCTTTTCTGGATTTTCTCAAATAAACTGCATACATTGGTTCACGTCCTTTAAAAATTAATTGTTGGGTTAATGGGGATATAGTTCCCCATAGCTCTTTGCTGACGCAAAGTATATGACAACCTTGGCTAACGCCTCGGTGACATA
>CAZGIC010000207.1:0-1766 GCA_964526435.1 uncultured Lachnospiraceae bacterium
CCGCAAATATACAAAAAAGGAGGGATATTTTAGGCTCAATAGAAATTTATCCCCACTAAATTTCTATTGAGCCTGATCTACCCATAACAAAAGAAGACGCAAAAGAGGTGGCTGGGTATGCGCGTTTAAGCAAGATATATGCACTCCTTGGTCTTAATGAAGAAAAAGACCTGCCTATTAAATGCCTGATAGTCTATCCCGACCAAGCGCAAGAGGAACGCTTTACGTTTAGCCGGGACAAAGAGCCTGCTTTCGATAGAATCACAAAATATGTGAGGATGTATAAAGTGGGGATAAGATTGCCTGAATGCGTTTGACTTAAAACGGCAGGCCATCCGGTGAAGAACTGTCCCCTGCCTGAAAGTCCGTGATGTCGGGCTGTGCCGATTTCTGTCCTGTCTCCACTGTTTCGGTGCGCGGTTTTGGTGTGAGCAGCTCTATGTTGTCCGCCCATATTTCAGTGGCATTATGCCGCACACCGTGCTTGTCGTTATACGTAGTATAGCGTATGCGCCCTTCGATGTAGAGCTTGTCGCCCTTGTGAACATATTTCTCCACTATCTCGGCGAGCCTCCTCCACAGCATTATGCAATGCCAATCAGTGCGTTCGGGCACTTGCGTACCGTTCTGCAAGATGTATCCGCGCTCTGTAGTGGCGAGCGAAATCCGCGCTACGGCCACACCCTTGTCGACATAGCGCACCTCCGGCTCCCTGCCGACGTTGCCGATAAGCATCACTTTGTTCATTGCATACTGCCCTTTCCCTTTGCGTCTAACCGCCCGTTTGGGAGCGAGTGTGCGCCTGTCACTTGCACCCGCCGAGGTAGCGGAACCTGAAGTTCTTGCCCTTTGCTGACGGGAACTGGCTGCGGCTGTCCACCCTTTGGCGCAGGTGATCCACTATGCGGTTGTAGCAGTCAAACCCAGAGACGGCCTTGCAGCACGCGGCGAAATGCGTATCGCGATACTGGAACTTGCCCGTGCCCGGCACTTGCTGCACGCGCTTGAAGTCGATTACGCCCTCATACCAGCCCGGCTTTTCTTCGTTGAGATGTGCCATGACCGGCGTAACGATCTTGTCGCGGTCATTTCGCGGCGCACTGTGCAGCGCACGTTTCTCCTTGAAATCGAGCATTGTCGGGGCATCCGTCTTGATGATGATGAAATATACCCTTGGACGTATCTTGTATCGCTTGGGATAATAGACATCGCTGGCTGCATACTCCCTCACGTCTGCCTCAAGCATCGGGTTCATGCCTATCTCATCAATGCTCGCAAGAAAGTCTATCGCATCATCAACATTGGTGACCAAGGTCTCCCTGTCGAAATATCTCAAGTATAAATTCATATTCTGGAATGCTGTTTTTCTGAATAACACAATCTCAACGAGCGGAAAACGGGACTCGAACCCGCGACCCCGACCTTGGCAAGGTCGTGCTCTACCAACTGAGCTATTTCCGCAACGAAATGTGAAGAGGAGGAGACTCGAACTCCCACGTCGCAATTGACACTACCCCCTCAAAGTAGCGCGTCTACCAATTCCGCCACCTCTCCAACATTTGCAACCCACAAGAGAGTGCCCAGAACAGGACTCGAACCTGCACGCCTCGCGGCACACGCACCTGAAACGTGCGCGTCTACCAATTCCGCCACCTGGGCTTTCAGTGCGAAATCACCAAAAGATTTCACCATTCTCTTGTGTTCAAAAAAGCGAGCGGAAAACGGGACTCGAACCCGCGACCCCGACCTTGGCAAGGTCGTGCTCT
>CAZGIC010000208.1:0-1760 GCA_964526435.1 uncultured Lachnospiraceae bacterium
CTGACACGCTGATACACTTTTAATTATTCTTTTTTATGATTCTACACACTGCCATTGATATTAAAAACCCTGCACATACTCCGCCGAAGTCTATCCATACATCAACAACAGAACTGACCCTTCCCACAGGGAAAAGCTGTATTGTTTCATCAACAGCGGCTACTAAAAGTCCTGCAAAAAGCACCATAAATCCATAATTTTTCATATTAACTTTAAACTGTCTGAAATCTGTTACAAGGAGTACAGCCAACACAGCATATTCAGTAAAATGAGCTGTTTTTCTTATTATAGTTTCGCTCAGCTCCTGTTTAATGCCTGCCCTCATTATTATATCATTTATTAATCCAAGTAACCCACCGCTTAAAGCAGAGGACTCATTTCCATCCATAGAAGAATTTATCCATATAAAAGCAAGCCAGGCAATAGTTAATACAACAAAAAATACTTTTTTAATTCTCATATTCCTCTACCTGTTTTTATTAAACAAACTTAAATAATAAGACTTCTTTAACTTCTTTTCATTTTCATATGAACTCCTCATTGTGCTTATAATGCTTGTATCCCCATCTATTGCCTCAAGTTCTCCCTTAAGTTCACTTAAAAGTGCCTCAACTTCCGAATCAGCCTCGCTTTCAAGGGAAGCTGCCTTGCCTAAATAAGTAGACATAAGTGTACTTGCACTTGTACCATTTTTATAATCTGCCTTTGCCTGATCGATTAAATTACCTATCTGACCCAAATATACAGCCTTTAACCCATAAAGCTTTACCGTATATTCACTTACAATTGCCGAAGCATCTGTTGTACTGCTGCTTTCGCTTTCAGTACTCTCATCACTCTGTGAACCTGTACTATCACCTGTACTCTGAGTACTTCCGCTTTCACTTAATATTCTTTCAATTGCTTCTTCAACAGTAAGCTCTCCCTTTCTTATAGCCTCCTCTTCTTCCAATGTAAAATCCCTTAATCCGCTTACATTATATTTTTCAAGCTCAGCCTCAACAGTTTTCTTTGAATCATCAATTTGCTGCTGAATATCTTCATCAGAATATTTTAATCCGTCTATTACAGCTGAAACATTATCTCTCTGCCATACTGCAAGACATATAACTGCAGCAATAAGTATACATACTATTATTAAAATTACCTTAAGGACACCATGTGACCTTTTCTCTCCTTTACTAATAATAATTCTCCTTTCTTTTATTTAATACCTATAATTTCCTTACTCAGTTCCTCAATATCATTAAGGACATTGTTTCCAAGCTTTTTGCTTATTATTTCGCAGGCTGTGCCAAGATTCTGGGGTCTTGATTCCGTATTGTGCATATCAGAGCCAAGCAGTCTTATAACTCCGTCTGACAGCCATTTTAATGCCTTTCCCCTGTTAAAAAATCCCATAAGATTTTCACCGTTCATCTGAGGAATTACTTTCATTGAAATCAATTTTTCAATGTTGTCTGTTCCTTTCTGAAAATTTACAAATCTTTCAAGATGGGCAATAACAGGTGTAATCTTTCTGTTATAAATCAAATCATCAACTTCCTGAAACACTCTGCTGTTCCATTTGCTGAAAGGCATTTCCAATAATATGTACCTGCTGTTGTTTATACAAAGCTTTTCTATATTATCCATTTTACTTATACCGTTAAAATAAAAAACCTCCGCCCCAAGATATATTTCAGGAATATTTTCTTCATTTTTTATTTTTTCAGCCAGTCTTTTATATGCTTTATCTCTTTTTTCAATAAAACTTTCTA
>CAZGIC010000209.1:0-1755 GCA_964526435.1 uncultured Lachnospiraceae bacterium
CCACTTATATAAATTTAATTATTAGAAATCGGAGAAAAATATGAGATACAAAAATTCAGAAGAACTTTACAAGAAAGCAGTAAATTTAATGCCCGGAGGGGTGAACAGTCCTGTAAGGGCTTTTATGAATGTTGAGAGAAAGCCTGTATTTATAGACAGGGCAAAGGGTGACAAAATATACGATGTTGACGGAAATGAATACATTGACTATGTGTGTTCATGGGGACCGGGAATACTGGGACATGGACATCCTAAGGTTATAGAAGCTGTAAAGGCTGCCTGTGAAAAAGGGCTTACATTTGGTGCTCCCACAAGAAATGAAGTTGAGCTTGCGGAGCTTATAAAATCAATTATGCCCGCAATGGAAGTAATGCGAATGGTAAATTCCGGAACAGAGGCAACAATGTCAGCCATAAGAGCTGCAAGAGGGTATACGGGAAGAGATATGATAATGAAGTTTAAAGGCTGTTATCACGGACATTCTGACGGACTTCTGGTAAAAGCAGGTTCAGCTGCCCTTACATCTGCTGTGCCTGACAGTGCAGGCGTGCCGGAGTCATATACAAAGAATACACTTGTTGCTTTATATAATGATGAAAATTCAGTTAAGGAACTTTTTGAAAAATACGGAAACAACATAGCCTGTGTAATTGTGGAGCCTGTTGCTGCAAATATGGGTGTTGTTCTGCCTGAAAAGAGTTTTTTGAGTTTTTTAAGGGATATTACTGAAAAATACAATTCTGTATTAATTTTTGATGAGGTTATAACAGGTTTCAGACTTGGACTTGGCGGAGCACAGGAGTATTATGGCATTAAGCCTGATATGACAACTCTCGGCAAAATTGTGGGCGGAGGTATGCCTATGGCTGTTTACGGAGGGAAAAAGGAAATTATGGACTTTGTTTCTCCTGTGGGTAAAGTTTATCAGGCAGGTACTCTTTCAGGTAATCCTGTGGCAACAACTGCGGGAATTGCTACAATTAAAATACTTAAAGAAAATGAAAATATATATAGTGATATAGAAAAGAAAACAACAAAAATTGCAGAAGCACTTAAGGATATTGGACTTAGTGTAAATCAGGCAGGGTCACTGCTGTGTGGTTACTTTACAGAGAGAGATGTTAAAAATTATGACGATGCTTTAAGTTCCGATACTCGAAAATATGCTGAGTTTTTTGCCTATCTTCTTGACAGAGGAATATATATTGCACCATCTCAATTTGAGGCAATGTTCATATCTGCTGTACACAGTGATGAGGATATTGAAAAGACATGCAGTGTTATAAGAGAATTTAAAAAATAATAAATGGCATAAAATAGATTGATTAATTAATGATATTTGCACACAATAATTTCTGGGGTGATCAGTGTGCAGTACAAAAATTTAAGGGAGCTTATTAATGGAAGTTCAAGCTCAAGAAGATATTTTATGTCATTGCCTGTAAATGTGCAGATGAAGCTTAACAGTCAAAGTGAATATATACACAATGCCTTTGAGCTGAGAAAAAATGCTGAATTCATATGCAAATATTGTTAATTATATAAGTTAAGCAATTGATTTGATAAAAAAAAGGAAAATCTTTGAATATTCAGAGATTTTCCTTTTTTTATGGGAAAAATCAGTATTAACTGACAGAACTTTTTTTAAAGTAAATCCTATTAAATGCTTAAAAAATACAAGTATATTGTTATTATTTCGGTAAATATAGTACAAAAAACATTAAAAAGGTATACCTTTTTAATGTTAGTAAAATG
>CAZGIC010000210.1:0-1716 GCA_964526435.1 uncultured Lachnospiraceae bacterium
TCTTAGGTTTTATTTTTGTACCAATTGAATTAAAACTGATTAAACACATTGTCAATAAGTAATTATCATAAATAATTTCCTCTTTTGTCTGCCCCTGATATATTCCTCACTACATCAGGGGCATAAATAAATTTTAAAATCCGTTCATCGGTTTTTACCCTAAACTATTAAATAGTTCTTTCCTTAATTTGAAAATTAATCATCAACTCCTACCCTTATAATTTCACCATTCTCTTTAAATTGAACATATAATACACCTCCATAAAACGAATATTTTCTTAATTGACTTTTACTTGTTTTTACTTCATTATAAACAGTCCACACACCATTTTCCCTTTTCGCCACAATATCATTTTCTAAACGTTTATAAGAATCTGGAAAATAATCCTTCAAAATTGCAGAACCAATAGTAATAGCTGTCTCTTCATCATCTATTATATATGTGTGATCCCCTGCATCATCATAATCGTGTGATGCTGCACCCCCAGTATTTAAAACAACCCAATTTCCATAATTATAATAATATATTCCCCATAAAATACCAATAACAGCAATAATTAGAACAGCAAGTACAATACGTTTTTTCATATATATCCTCCTTAAAAAATCAGAATACTTTAATTCCTTCAGAAAAACCATAAATATTTCCCGGACCTGTATATCTTACACTTTTTATGTATTCACCATTTCTGTTTACCAAATATATTGCTGAAACTCCGGCAGGTTCTCCTTCATAATCAGATGGTGAAAAGTCTAATCTGCCATTTGGATCCCAATGTGTATGTACAGTTGCTACTGTATTTTTCGTCCTGTTTAAGTCTAATTTATTTCTTTGATCATCATTTAGTTCATCAGCTGAAAAGGCTGCCGGAACACTAGCCAATGAATTTGTTACATTAACAAGGGAATATCCTCCTTCCACCATATCAATTGATGCTCCATATTCCTGCCTTTCTTCTTTTGAAGTATCTAAATACATAAGTCCAAATGCGAGAGTAGCATCATCTATGTTATTAAAGACATCACCTTCTAAATGTAATGATTCATCTTCACTTAATCCAAAATCATTCATTAATATTTCATTATCAACAATAGCTCTTCCATGTGTTATCTGAACATCTCCGCTTGCAACAGTATATGTTTCAGTGATCCCATTAATAGACACTGTTACACTTGATGTATATCCTTGATTATCATAAGCAGCTTTAGCACTGCCTCCATTCTTGCTTGCAATATAACTTACCTGCACACCTTTTAATCCCGATAAATCAAAAAACATAACCGGATTTCCATCACAATAAACGTACCAGTTCCCACCGCTTCTGATCGGATCTTCATTTATAAACCTTCCCGTTTCAGGATCATAATATCTGTTCCTCAGATAAATAAGTCCTGTTTCCCCGTCCTTATACTCACCGCAGTACTGCCATGGATTTGACACTTTTGTATTTGATTCATTTTCAATTTTTCCAAAAGCATTATATTCATATTTTTTTGTTGCTGTACTGCTTGAATCAATAACATTGGTTATATTGCCGTGAATATCATATATATAGTTATTTCCACCGGTATCGGAAAGCATGTCCAGTCCATAGAAATATACCGTACCTATTTCACCGCTTGCGTTCAGTTCTCCTGCTATATAGTCACCGTCCCAAAGGAATCTTGTTGTTGTACTTCCCACAGTCTTTGAATATCTGTAATTATTAGGCAGAT
>CAZGIC010000211.1:0-1634 GCA_964526435.1 uncultured Lachnospiraceae bacterium
TGAAAAAGTAGGGCATCATTTGTGTTGGAAGAGAGGGATTTCAAAATTTTGTTTTCTTGAATTTTGAAATCCCTTTAAGATTTGTATAATTGGTGAAAGTAAAATGCTGAATATTAAGAATTAAGTGTAAAAATATAAGGCTATTCATATAAATATGGGAAATTTGAACCTGTGAATTGTTCCCCCGTCGTATAGGGGTGAGTGACACATAAAATATTATAAATAACTATACAATGGGAAGTGTGGATACAGATGAATTAATGAGTACTGTAAACAGCAATAATTTAAGCAATATAACATCAAGTAGTACTGTAAATAATGTTACATATGATTTTTCGGGAATGAGCAATACATACAACAGTACAAGTGAAAAGGATAATGTTTTAGGAAATCTGGAAGGTTATCTCAGATCCAAAATTGCTTCCTGTGCAGAAGGTGCATAAAAAATTGACACTTCTCTTTTCTGCTGATATAATTTAAGAAAAGAGAGGTGTTAATATGACAAACGGTGTTATAAAGGGTGATTATGTTATGGCGGCTGTATTCTGTAAATATGAAAATTTTTCAGAGAAAAATGTAAAAATATTTATAGGATACGGCAACAGTTATGAAGTGTGCTTAAATAATGAAACAGTCAAATATTGCAATCTGGTCAGAAAGGAGTCAGATATTAAAATAATACCGGCAATGATAAGTTCAATTATATGGGGTCATATAGCCGGAAATGCAGGAAGAGTGTATGCCAATATTGATGCTCCGAAAAAATACAGATACTATATTGAAATTGAACTGAAAGATGGAAAACACTTTTATATAAAGGTAGATGAAAGACATAAAGAATGTATAGAAAAGTGTGTTGATATGAAAAAGTATGCTCTGGGGTATGGTGTTACAAAATATAATTTTGATAACCATGAGATGAGTATAGAGGAAAGAAATTTGCATAAATCAAATTTTCAGTCAAATAAAAAAATTCTTATACCTTTTGCATTTTTAATTGGTTTAACAATATGGATTGGTGTAATTTATACTGTTGGGGTTAAAACAGATTTAATTAAAGTTGATAATGGAGATGTCAATGAGAGTGATAGTGTTATGAGAGAAGAAATAAAAGTAGAAGGGCTGGAGGAAGAGAGTAAAGTGTGGGGGTATTATAAGGATACAAAGGAGGCTATGAATATTCTTACAGATGAGCTTGTAAATTCAGAAGACAGTGAACTTGAAAATGTAAGGTTAATTGCAGAGGAAATTGAAAATAAGGCTGATAATATATGGGAATATATAAATGGGCTTGAAAGAAAAGAATATAATGAAAAGTATTACAGTGTATGTCAGGAATATATTGTAATGTGCAGGATAGCTGCGGAAAATATTAAAGAGTATACACAGGATAATGATAAGGAACATTTGGAAACTGCTATAGAATGTATTAAAGCGGGAGAAGAGAGTGTTGAAAGTGTTGAGGAGTACAGAAGAGATTTCCTCAGGGGGATAGGATGCAGTGATGAGGAAATAGAAAGACTTGTGGGTGAAAAAGAGTAAAGAAATAGGTTTTAAATTTGAATGAAAAGGGCTTATAATTCAGCAATGATGAAGCTGTGCAGTTTACTGAAAATCTGAATAAGATATTTGCA
>CAZGIC010000212.1:0-1596 GCA_964526435.1 uncultured Lachnospiraceae bacterium
GCGGTGTTGAAATTGCCGATGAGTATTTTATAAACTGGTATAAGGAAAATTATAAATAATATATTGATTTTTTTATAATCAAATGTTAAAATATAGACATAAAAGTATATATAAATTTAAAGCGAGGTGTATTTTTATGTTGAAGAAAACAGTTGGGTCAGTGTTTGCAGTATTGATCGTTACAGCATCAGTAGGAATAGTTTCAGCATCAACGATATTTGATGATACAGATATTGAAGGTATTGAAGCTTACGAGGAAATTATAGCAGGTCTTGATGATGTTGAAGCTAAGGTTAAAATCGTTGATCTGGATAGTGATGGTATACTTGAAATGGCTGTTAAGGATTCAGGAAATGTATATATTTATACACTTGAAAATAACCAGGCTGTTAAAATATATGATTACAACGATTATAGTTCATATAGCTCAAACGTTAATGCAGACATAGGTATTACTAAGGGCAATGACGGTAAAGTGTATGCGGTTATTATAACCGGAGCAGGAAGCAGTGACCAATTGGAGGAATATGACTTCCTGTATAAAAATGGAAATTCCATGGAAAGAAAAATAAAGACAAAGTACAATAGTGCCGATTTAAATGCAAGGTATATGGTTGACAATACTGTTGTAGAAAAAAGTGTATATGATGCTACTATGAAACAGTATATGGATTTTGAAGATAATAGCGGAAGCGGAAAATCGTTTGACTATGTTCCAAAAATAGAAATGGATACTGTAGAGGCGGTTATTGATGTTATTAATGATGCTAAGAGAGATAAGGACAGCAGTATTATAAGAATATATATTAATGGCGATGAACTTAAAACCGACAACAATCCTGTTATAATAAACGGAACAACAATGGTGCCTATGAGAGATATATTTGAAGCACTTGATTCAAAGGTAAACTGGGACAGTGCCACAAAGTCTGTAACTGCAACAAGAGGAAACAAAGCTATAAAGCTTACAGTAAATTCCACAGAGGCTATTGTAAATGGTAAAACAAATATTTTGAATGAAGCTCCTTATGTAAATGAAAATCAGACAACAATGGTACCTTTAAGATTTATATCTGAAGCTTTAGGTGCTGATGTGGAGTGGAACGGTACAGAGAGAGTGATTACAATCACAATATAGTAATGACATCTTCAGAAGAATATAGACAGCATTTTTATTAGTCTTGGATATAATGCTGTGGGAGGCTTTATGTCGGACAGAGAACCTTATGAAATTATATTTTCTAAAAAAATATAATTGAATATTTGCCCTGAAAATGTGTAAAGCTTTTTCAGGGTATATTTATAAAATGTTTAATATTTAGACTTGCAGCTTTTTGAGATATTACTTGCTGCAGGTGCAATACTGATATTGTATTTAGTGAAATGATAAGTTATAATAAATTATAATAGTTTGGACATTGATAAATTTATGGATAAAGTTACATTTGTATTCAGACTTGTCTGATATTATAGGGGTATTTTTCCTTTGGAGGACAATTTCTTTGTGTCAGCGAAGTACTATGGAAACGAAATAGAATAAAATGAAAGCTTGCTTTTAATTAGGGAGGTGTATTTTATGTTAAGAAATGTGCTGGG
>CAZGIC010000213.1:0-1587 GCA_964526435.1 uncultured Lachnospiraceae bacterium
ACATGGTAATCGTAGAGGTCTTGGGAAGGACTGTTGTTGTAAGCCATATTCTCGAAGGCGGCAGAACGGATGACGCGGTTCCTGAGCGTCACAGGACCTATTTTAACAGGTGTAAATATCGGTGAGTCTATCACGGTTTCTTGTTTTTAGTGTGTCAAATTTTATAAATTAAGGCCATACGTTCATTCCGCATGACCTTTTTCGGGTTTTTGTTTTTGTCAAAATTTATACCAGATTTATCAAATTTAAGATAATTTATAATGAAACCATCCTCTTTAGCTTATAATTTATTTAATTTTAGTATCTTATCTTTTATTTTATATATTTCTTTAAGAACTCATCTACACAATTAAAAGTTTGACCCGTCCAAAATTCCCATGTACCGTGGTCGGCACCTTCCAATACATAATAGACATATTCTTTACCGGCTTCTTCTAATTTTCTTGCCATAAGTTCTGTCTGGCTGAATGGTACAATATGGTCGCATGTACCTACTGCCAACAAAATAGGTGGAATGTCCCTTGTTTCATTTACATAGTTGACGGGACTTGCAATATCCGCTTCTTTTATATGTTTGCTCACGTTTATTCCTCCAAGCAGCATTCCTTCTGGAGAATCGGCCTTCCCTGAACTTGCTGAACAGGGATCAGTATGTATGCTTTTAATATCCGTTACCCCATAATATGATACACAAGCGTTAATGTTAGTAGAATATTCCTTGTAAAGTTCAGTATCGAATTCGCTTATGTCCTCCGTAACGGCTGTCATTAATGCCAGATGCCCACCTGATGAGTCACCCCATATAAATACATTGTCAGTATCTACATTATATTTTTCGGCTTCTTTCCGCATGAATCGAATCGCTGTTTTTGTGTTTTGTAGTTGTACGGGAAACGGTGCTATTCCGGAGTGAACATATTCTACGACAGCGATTACATATCCCCGCTTTGCAAATTCTCCTAAGGCGGGCAAATTTGCATATACATTCTGTTTCATCCATGCAGATCCTTGTACATAGACGATGCACGGATATTTTTCCCCGTTCCAGTTCTCTGGCTTTAGTATTTGTAAAGTAAGGTTTTCTCCGTGTGATGTCATATAATCTACGTCGTGTATGTACTGCACTTTATGCTCTTTCTGTGTGAAGGTCAAAGATTGAGCTTTTTCCATTTCTGAGTGACTTTCATGCCACTGTGGATTGTTGAAATAGTCGTTGAAGTTTATTTGTGCTTTTACAGTAGAAGATAGGCACCATAACAGTATGCACGTTATGACAATTTTCATAATTGTTATTTTTGTATTCATCTCTTTTTTATTTAGTGTTATTTTTGTCTTGATTGTTGCATTTTGTGTTCCTGCGCTATTCCAATATTCTACTTGAGATTTAAAGATATGCTATATTTTCATTTTTTTTCTAACAGTACAGTTTTTTTTCAACACTTCTTTCGATATTTCCATATAATTGCAATTATGTTTAGTTTTGTTGAGATATTATGATTAGTTATCACGTTCAGGACATAAAGTTTTTCTTAAAGGATAAACGTCTTTATTCTAAATGGATAAGTTCAGTGGTTAGTGAGGAGGGCC
>CAZGIC010000214.1:0-1560 GCA_964526435.1 uncultured Lachnospiraceae bacterium
GCGGACCTGCCGGACTTTCTGCCGCTATTTACAGTGCCAGAGGTAAAAACAAAACACTTGTACTTGAAAAGGAAAAAGTCGGAGGTCAGCTTAATATTGCTCACCTTATAGCAAATTATCCGGGAGTTGAAGCACTTGACGGCAAGGATCTTGCACTTAAAATGAAAACTCAGGCAGAAAGTTTCGGTGCAAAAATACTTACAGCTGATGTGACTGATATTGAAACAAAAGGCGAAGTAAAAAAAGTTAAAACTTCAAGAGGAGATTACTATACGTTCGGAATAATTATTGCCCCGGGTTCCGGAGCAAAAAAGGCAACATTCAAAGGCGAAAAGGAATTTACAGGCAAAGGAGTTGCCTACTGTGCAACCTGTGACGGAGAATTTTTTCAAGACAAGGAAATTTTTGTTATAGGTTCAGATACAGAGGCAGCAGAAGATGCCCTTTTTCTCACAAAATACGCAGATAAAGTAAATGTTATGGTCAAAGGAAGTGAATTTTTATGCGACAGTTCCCATGAAGAAAAACTTACTTCAAATGAAAAAATAAATGTATTTTTAAATCAGACTATTACAGAAGTATCCGGAGATGAAAAAATAACATCAGTAAAATTCAAAAATTCAGTAACAGATGAAGAAAAAGTTTTTGAAAACGCCGAAAAAGGATACGGAGTATTTGTATATCAGGGTTCAGCCCCTGCAAGAGAATGGCTTAAGGGCAAAGTAGAATTAAATCAACAGGGTTTTCTTGTTACTGACGAAAACCAAAAGACAAACGTTGATGGAATTTACGGAGCCGGAGATATTTGTATAAAAGGTTTAAGACAAGTTGCCACAGCAGTTTCCGACGGTGCAACTGCCGCAACGTTTCTCAGCAAATATATATCCCCTCTTAAAAAGAGTGTTGATATTTCACAATACATTAATAATGAAAATCAGGAAGAAAGCAAAGAAGAAAGTTCGGAATTCCTTTCACAGGATATAAAAGAACAGGTTAAAAGCATATTTGAAAAATTTGAAAGAAATGTTATAATTAAATTAAATATAAATGGTTCATCATTTTCAGACAATATAAAGGGCTTTGCTTATGAAATTTCCGCCTTAGGCGATAAAATAATAATTGAAGAAAATTATTCTGATACCATTGAATACCCATCACTTGAAGTTGTCAATACATCAGCTAAGACAGGCTCAGTTAAGTTTCACGGTATTCCGGGAGGTCACGAGTTTAATTCATTTATAATTGCTCTTTATAATGCAGGAACACAGGGACAGCCTATAGATGAAAATATTTTGTCCTCTGTTAAATCCTTTAACAAAAAACAGATATCAAAATTATGGTTTCCCTCTCATGCACAATGTGCCCCGAAACCGTTATGTCAGCCCAGCGAATTGCTTCACTTAACCCTAATGTTGACGCCGAAATGTTTGATATAGGAGCCTTTCCCGACCTTAAAGATAAGTATAGTATAATGAGTGTACCCTGCATAATAGTAAACGATGAAAATAAATATTTCGGCAAAAAAGATATTTCACAAATGCTTGAAATTATAAATTAAAT
>CAZGIC010000215.1:0-1500 GCA_964526435.1 uncultured Lachnospiraceae bacterium
TCAATTTTGTTGATTTAGTACAAGTCTCCTGATTTTTCAAACAAGGCCTAGTATTGAAAAGCACTTTATCCCTTCTATTGCGAATATTATCGGCACGGACTTGTCAAACTATAAGGTCGTCCAGACCGGACAGTTTGCTTATGGACCTGTGACTTCAAGAAATGGCGAGAAAATATCTATTGCCTATCTGGATGGCAATGACTGTATTATATCAAGCTCTTACACAGTCTTTGAAGTCGTGAAAAAAGAGGAGCTTGACCCCGAATATCTTATGCTTTGGTTCAGCCGGCCGGAGTTTGATAGATATGCCCGCTACAAATCGCACGGTAGTGTCCGTGAGATTTTTGATTGGGATGAGATGTGTATGGTAGAGCTTCCTGTTCCTGCTATCGAGAAGCAGCGAAGCATTGTTAAAGCCTACAAGACGATTGCTGATAGAATCACTTTGAAGCAGCGGATAAATGATAATTTAACAGCTCAATGCTGTGCAGACTATTCTATGATGCTTAGAGATTATACAACCGATAGCTTACAACTCCCTGATGGTTGGAATGTCAGTAGCATCGGAGGGTATTGCGATGTTAAGTCCGGTTATGCCTTTAAGAGTGAATGGTGGACAGACACCGGATATAAAGTAATTAAAATCGCAAATATTGTTGATAACAGTATCGACTTGGATAGTTGCGATTGTGTAGCCAAGGAGAACGCAGAAAAAGCAGCTAACTTCCTTGTGCAAAGTGGAGATATACTCATAGCTATGACCGGAGCAACAACTGGCAAGATAGGGATAGTACCTGTTTGTAACGAACCGATAGTTGTCAATCAGCGTGTTGGAAAATTCTTCTTGGGCGATAATCCTATCGAAAAAGCACCTTTTCTTTTTGCTACATTGCTTTATGGTAGAGTTGTTCATCACTTGCAGCCTGATGGAACCGCAGGCTCAGCCCAAGATAACCTTAGTGCCGATAATATTAAAGATGTTGCGATAATAATGCCACCAGTAGATGTGGTAGACGCCTATAATCAGCAACATAAGCCTCATATCCAAACCATCATGACCAACTGTGCTGAGATACGCATATTAAACAAGCTGGCGGATGTTGCCTTGCAGACACTATCAAGCCGCTAAATTTGAACAGGAGGCATAGACGATGAAGCAAAGAACCTATATCGCAATCGACCTAAAATCGTTTTATGCTTCTGTAGAGTGCCGAGAACGGGGCCTAGACCCTCTGAACACGAATCTTGTGGTGGCAGATGAGAGCCGCACAGACAAAACAATCTGCCTTGCCGTCACGACATCGCTAAAATCTTATGGCATCTCGGGAAGATGCCGGCTGTTCGAGCTTAAGCAAAAGGTCAAGGAGGTCAACGCTCACCGTAGAGTTAAGGCTCCCGGTCGAAAGTTAGAGGGTTCCTCGTATCTGTTTTCTGAGTTGCAAAAGCGGCCAGAGCTATCCCTGGACTTCATCATTGCCCGTCCCAGGATGGCATATTACA